>NZ_DDIY01000005.1:243046-265323 GCF_002338785.1 Kocuria sp. UBA1838
GACCTCGGTCTCACGGGCTGGCCCGCGGTGGCCGAGGAGGCGATCATCGCCCGGGACGTGCTGCTGACCCAGCACGTGGACTCCCGCCTGCACATCTGCCACCTCTCCACCAAGGGGTCCGTGGACATCGTGCGCTGGGCCAAGGAGCGCGGCGTGGCCGTGACCGCGGAGGTCACCCCGCACCACCTGTTGCTCACCGACGAACTCGTGCGCACCTTCGACCCCGTCTACAAGGTCAACCCGCCGCTGCGCACGGACGACGACGTCCAGGCCCTGCGCCGTGCCGTGGCCGAGGGCACGATCGACGTGATCGGCACGGACCACGCCCCGCACACCGCGGAGGACAAGGAATGCGAGTGGAGCTGCGCGGCCCACGGCATGACGGGTCTGGAGACCGCCCTCGCGGTGGTCCAGTCGACCCTCGTGGACACCGGGTTGATCGGGTGGGAGCGCGTGGCGCAGATCATGTCCCGCACCCCCGCCCGGATCCTGGGCCTGACCGACCAGGGCCAGGAACTGGCCCCCGGGGCCACCGCGAACATCGTGCTGTGGGACCCCAGCGGTCAGACCCCCGTGGATCCCACGATCCACGCGTCCAAGGGCCGCAATAGTCCGTACCGGGGGATGACCCTGCCCGGCGGTGTGCGCGCCACGTTCTACCGCGGTCACCCCGTGGTGCGCGACGGCGAACCCGCCACGCCGCTGACCCGCTGACCACCCCCACGAAAGGCCGCCCATGTCGGACAAGCTCGTACCCACCCTGTTGACCATCCTGATCGTCGTGGTGCTCTTCGCCCTGATCCGGTGGGGTTGGCGGGGTCGGGTGCGACGCCAGGCGGGCTTGGCCGCGCCGGCCCAGGCGCCCCGGGACCTGCTGCAGCGGGCCACCGCGCGCGTGGACGGGATGTACGTGGTCACCACCTACACCGCCCAACCGCTCGAACGTATCGCGGGGCATGACCTGGGGGTGCGCACGAACGCGGAGGCGATCGTGGCCCCGGACGGCGTGTTCCTCAACCGCCAGGGCGCCCCGGACGTGTTCATTCCACGGGCGGATCTGCGCGCGGTGTCCACCGCGTCCGGGATGGTCGGCAAGTTCGTGGAACGCGACGGACTCGTGGTGCTGACCTGGGACCTCGGGGACACCCGCGTGGACACCGGCTTCCGCGCGCGCACCGGTGAGGGATCCCGACAACTGGAGGACGCGGCGTCGGCCCTGCTGGACGCCTGAGAACCGAATTCCCGGGAGCCCTCACGCTCCCGGCACGCTCAACGAAAGGAGTTGGCCATGAACTCACCACGCATCGAACCGGCCGTCATGGTCCTCGAGGACGGCACGGTGTTCGAGGGCCGCGCCTGGGGTGCCCCCGGGACGGCCTTCGGCGAAGCGGTCTTCGCGACCGGGATGACCGGCTACCAGGAGACCCTGACCGACCCCTCGTACGCGGGGCAGATCGTGATCCAGACCGCCCCGCACATCGGCAACACGGGCGTGAACCTGGACGACATGGAATCCCGCAAGATCTGGGTCAACGGCTTCGTGGTGCGTGACCCCGCCCGCCGGCCCTCCAACTGGCGCAGCGAGCGCAGCCTGGACGAGGAGCTCGCCGAGCAGGGCATCACCGGGATCCAGGGCGTGGACACCCGCGCGCTGACCCGCCACCTGCGCGACAAGGGTGCGATGCGCGCCGGGATCTTCTCCGGCGATCAGGCCGGTGAGCCCGTGGCCCAGCTCGTGCAGCGGGTCACCGAGCAGCCGGGGATGGCGGGCCGCGCGCTCGCCGAGCACGTGAGCACGGACGAGACCTACGTGGTGGAGCCGCGCGAGCACGGCTGGGACGCCCCGGTGCGCCACGAGGTGGTCGCGGTGGACCTGGGGATCAAGTCCATGACCCCGCAGCGCCTGGCCGAACGCGGGGTACGTGTGCACGTGGTGCCCGCGGACGTGAGCTTTGAGCAGGTCCAGGCGCTGCACCCGGACGGCGTGTTCTTCTCGAACGGCCCGGGGGACCCGGCCACCGCGGACGAGCAGGTGGCCCTGCTGCGCCGCGTGCTGGACGAGGGCATCCCGTTCTTCGGGATCTGCTTCGGTAACCAGCTGCTCGGCCGCGCGCTGGGCTTCGGGACGTACAAGCTCACGTTCGGCCACCGCGGGATCAACCAGCCGGTCATGGACCTCGCCACGGGCACGGTGGAGATCACCTCCCAGAACCACGGCTTCGCGGTGGACGCGCCCGTGGGGGAGCCCGTGACCGCGCCCGAGTCACGCTACGGGCGAGTCAGCGTGTCCCACGTGGGGCTCAACGACGACGTCGTGGAAGGACTGCGCTGCGAGGACATCCCCGCGTTCTCGGTGCAATACCACCCCGAGGCCGCCGCGGGTCCGCACGACTCCGCCTACCTCTTCGACCGCTTTATCGACATGATGGACCGGGCCGGTCAGAGCCCCGATCCGGAAGCAGGAGACAAGTAATGCCCCGCAGGCAAGACCTCAACAGCGTCCTGGTGATCGGCTCCGGTCCCATCGTGATCGGGCAGGCCGCCGAGTTCGACTACTCCGGGACCCAGGCCCTGCGCGTCCTGAAGGATGAGGGGCTGCGCGTGATCCTGGTCAACTCCAACCCGGCCACGATCATGACCGATCCCGAGTTCGCGGACGCCACCTACGTGGAACCCATCACCCCGGAGACGGTCGAGAAGATCATCGCGAAGGAACGTCCCGACGCCGTGCTGCCCACCCTGGGCGGGCAGACCGCGCTGAACACGGCCCTGGCCCTGGACGCCAACGGCGTGCTCGAGAAGTACGACGTCGAGCTGATCGGCGCGGACGTGGACGCGATCAACCTGGGCGAGGACCGCGAGGCCTTCAAGGGCGTCGTCGAACGCTGCGGCGCGGAGTCCGCGCGCTCGATCATCGTGCACTCCATGGACGAGGCGCTCGTCGCCGCCGAGAAGCTCGGTTACCCCATGGTCGTGCGCCCGTCCTTCACGATGGGCGGACTGGGCTCGGGTCTCGCGTACGACGAGACCGATCTGCACCGCATCGCCGGCGCCGGGATCCAGTACTCACCCACCTCGGAGGTGCTCCTCGAGGAGTCCATCCTGGGGTGGAAGGAGTACGAGCTCGAGATGATGCGCGACGCCAACGACAACGTGGTGGTCGTGTGCTCGATCGAGAACGTGGACCCAGTGGGCGTGCACACGGGCGATTCGATCACTGTGGCCCCGGCCCTGACCCTGACCGACCGCGAGTACCAGCGCATGCGTGACATCGCGATCGCCGTGATCCGTGAAGTGGGCGTGGACACAGGCGGGTGCAACATCCAGTTCGCGGTGGAACCCGCAACCGGGCGGATCGTGGTCATCGAGATGAACCCGCGCGTCTCCCGTTCCTCGGCGCTCGCGTCCAAGGCCACGGGCTTCCCGATCGCCAAGATCGCGACCAAGCTGTCCCTGGGGTACACGCTCGACGAGATCCCCAACGACATCACGCAGAAGACCCCCGCGAGCTTCGAGCCCACCCTGGACTACGTGGTCGTGAAGGTCCCGCGCTTCGCGTTCGAGAAGTTCCCGGCCGCGGACCCCACGCTGACTACGACCATGAAGTCGGTGGGTGAGGCCATGGCGATCGGGCGCAACTTCACCGAGGCGCTGCAGAAGGCCATGCGCTCGCTCGAGCAGAAGGGTTCGTCCTTCAGCTTCGCCCGCCCGGCCGTGGAGCCCGGGCCCAACACGGTGGCCCGGCTCGTGGAGACGTGCCGCGAGACCACCACCCACCGGTTGCGCAACGTGCAGCAGGCCCTTCTCGCGGGTGCGAGCGTGGAACAGGTCTTCGAGGCCACGGCGATCGACCCGTGGTTCCTGGACCAGATCCAGTTGCTCAACGAGACCGCGGACCTGGTGCGCGCGGACCCGGACCTGCGCCCGGTCACGCTGCGGGAGGCCAAGCGCCACGGCTTCTCCGATGCCCAGATCGGTGAGCTGGTCCACCTCGAGGAATCGGTGGTGCGCGGGGTGCGCCACGCGCTGGACATCCGCCCCGTCTACAAGACCGTGGACACGTGCGCCGCCGAGTTCGAGGCGTTCACCCCGTACCACTACTCGAGCTACGACCGCGAAACGGAGGTGGCCCCGCACGAGAAGCCTTCGGTCATGATCCTGGGTTCCGGGCCCAACCGGATCGGGCAGGGGATCGAATTCGACTACTCGTGCGTGCACGCGTCCATGGTGTTGCGCGAGGCCGGGTACGAGACCGTGATGCTCAACTGCAACCCGGAGACCGTTTCGACCGACTACGACATCTCCACGAGGCTGTACTTCGAACCGCTCACGTTCGAGGACGTCATGGAGGTCGTGGAGGCCGAGCGCCGCTCGGGTGGGCTGCTCGGTGTCTTCGTGCAGCTCGGCGGGCAGACCCCGCTCAAGCTCGCGGCTGACCTCAAGGCCGCGGGCGTGCCGATCCTCGGGACGACCCCCGAGGCGATCGACCTGGCCGAGGACCGCGGGGAGTTCGCGCGCGTGCTCACTGAGGCGGGGTTGCGCCAGCCCAAGAACGGCACGGCCCACACCTTCGAGCAGGCCAGCCGGATCGCCCACGAGATCGGCTACCCCGTGCTGGTGCGCCCGTCCTACGTGCTCGGGGGGCGCGGGATGGAGATCGTCTACGACGAGGCGTCCCTGAAGTCCTACCTCGAGAACGCGACCGAGGTCAGCCCGAGCCGCCCGGCCCTGATCGACAAGTTCCTCGAGGACGCGATCGAGATCGACGTGGACGCGCTCTACGACGGCAAGGACTGCTACGTGGGCGGGATCATGGAGCACATCGAGGAGGCCGGGATCCACTCCGGTGACTCCGCGTGCGTGCTGCCCCCCATCACCCTGGGCCCGGACGTGATCTCCCGCGTGCGCGAGGCCACCGAAGCCATTGCGCGCGGCGTGGGCGTGAAGGGTCTGATCAACCTGCAGTTCGCTCTCGCCTCAGATGTGCTCTACGTGATCGAGGCCAACCCGCGGGCCTCGCGCACGGTGCCGTTCGTGTCCAAGGCCACGGGCGTGCAGATGGCCAAGGCCGCCGCGCTGATCGGTACCGGGCGCACCGTGGCCGAGCTGCGCGAGCAGGGGATGCTCCCCGCGGACTACGACGGCACGACCCTGCCCGAGCAGACCCCCACCGCGGTCAAGGAGGTCGTGCTGCCGTTCGCGCGCTTCCGCACCCCGGAGGGCACCGTGGTGGACTCCCTGCTGGGCCCCGAGATGCGCTCCACGGGTGAGGTCATGGGCATCGACCGCTACTTCGACACCGCGTTCGCCAAGGCGCAGGCCGCCGCGGGCGGGCCGCTGCCCACGTCCGGGCGGTTGTTCGTCTCGGTGGCCAACAAGGACAAGCGCTCCGCGGTGATCCCCGTGAAGATGTTCGCGGACCTGGGCTTCGAGATCGTCTCCACGGGCGGCACGGCCCAGGTGCTGCGGCGCAACGGCATCGAGTCCACGGTCGTGGCCAAGATCGCCGACGCCGACGACGGGTCCCCCTCGGTTGCGGACCTGATCACGGACGGGAAGATCGACCTGATCTTCAACACGCCCTCCGGCGGTCAGCAGGCCCGCGGCGACGGGTACCAGATCCGTGCGGCGGCCACGTCCGTGGGCGTGCCCACCATGACGACGGTCTCGGAGCTCGGTGCGGCGCTGCAGGCGATCACCGCGCAGCGGCAGTACTCGTGGTCCGTGACGTCCCTGCAGGAGCACGAGCAGAAGCTGCGGGAGCAGGTCGCCGCGGGGGACACCCGTGGCTGAGTTCGCGCGCGTTCCCTTCGGGGCCCGCCTCGAACGGGCGATGACCGTTGCGGGTCCATTGTGCGTGGGCATCGACCCCCACCCGTCCCTGTTGGACGCGTGGGGGCTGCCCGCCACGGCGAACGGCCTCGAACGCTTCGCGCTGGGCGTCCTGGAGGCCGCGGCGGAGCGGTGTGCGGCCGTGAAACCGCAGGTCGCCCTGTTCGAGGCGTACGGTTCCGCGGGCTTCGCGGTGCTCGAGCGCGTCCTGCGGGAGTCCCGCGCGGCCGGGCTGCTGAGCATCGCGGACGCCAAGCGCGGGGACATCGGCTCCACCATGGCGGCCTACGCGAGCGCGTGGCTCTCCGACGACTCGCCCCTCGCGGCCGACGCCGTGACGCTGAGTCCCTACCTCGGCTTCGAGTCCCTGCGCCCGGCACTGGACCTCGCGCGTGAGACCGGGCGCGGGACGTTCGTGCTCGCGCTGACCTCCAACCCGGAGGGCGCGTCCGTCCAGCACGTGGGCGGCACCGGGTCCGTGGCCGGGTCCGTCCTGGCCGCGATCGCCCGGGAGAACGCGACGGCGCAGCCCCGGCCGGGCACGGCGTCGTCGTCCCCGGACGGTTCGACGGCGCCGTCGGACGGCGCCACCGCGGCGGCCGTTCGCGGTGTCACCGGCGCCAATACGGGGGCCGGGAACAATCGTGATGAAATCGTGACGTCACCGTCGGTGGCCACCCTGGGCTCGTGCGGAGCGGTGATCGGGGCGACCGTGGGGGAGGCCCTGGCGTCCCTGGACATCGATCTGAGCACCCTGAACGGGCCGATCCTGGCCCCCGGTTACGGTGCCCAGGGCGCGGACGCCGCGGCCGTGGCCACGGTGTTTGAGCACGTCAGGCCCACAGTGCTCGCGAACTCCTCGCGAGGTGTGCTGCGTCACGGTCCCGACGTCCCCGCGCTGCGGGACGCCATCGACCGCAGCACCGAGGAACTACGCACGCACCTCCAGCTCTCCTGAGACCCCCGTGAACGCCCCTGGCGGCGGCCCGAAAGGCCACGTCAGGGGGGCGTTCATCGTGTTTACGGCGGCAAACGTGTCCGGTACTTTCAGGGGGACGGCTTGCGTGCGTCCCCCCCCATCAGGCGCACGGCCGAGCCGCTGTCACACGAGGAGGAGAGCTGGGCATGGCATTGCGGCCACTGACGGACGAAGAGCGCGCACGCGCGCGCGAGAAAGCCACGGCGGCGCGGACCGCGCGGGCGGAGATCAAGAAGGGACTGCGGGACGGGTCGATCACCGTGGCACAAGTGCTGCGCAGGGGCGAGGAGGACGAAGCCGTCAGCCGCCTCAAGGTCACCGAACTGCTCGAGGCCACCCCCGGGATCGGGAAGGTGCGCTCGGCGGCGATCATGAAGCAGATCGGGATCGCACCCACCCGCCGGGTGCGTGGCCTGGGTCAGCACCAGCGCAAGGCGCTCGTGGACTACCTGGACCGCTGAACCCTGGTCCCCGATCCGCACGATCCCGGGCGCAACCACTAGGACCCGCGGTTGATACAGTGACGGGCGAGCTGACCGCTCGCCCGTCACCGTCTTCTCCCGGAGGTATCCGTGCGTCCCACACCCACCGTGACCGTTCTGGCCGGCCCCACGGCCGTGGGCAAAGGAACGGTGTCCACCTATATCCGGGACCACTACCCGCAGGTGTGGTTGTCCGTCTCGGCCACCACGCGTGCGCCGCGGCCCGGCGAGGTGGAGGGCGTGCACTACTTCTTCGTCAGCGACGCCGAGTTCGACGACATGATCGATCGCCACGACCTGCTCGAATGGGCGGTCGTGCACAACCTCAACCGGTACGGCACACCGCGCCACAAAGTGGAGGAAGCGCTCGCGGCCGGGCGCAGCGTCCTGCTCGAGATCGACCTGCAGGGAGCGCGCAGCGTGCGCCAGGCCATGCCGGACGCCCAGTTCGTGTTCCTGGCCCCGCCGAGCTGGGAGGAAATGGTGCACCGGCTCGTGGGCCGGGGCACCGAGACCCCCGAGCAACAGCAGCGTCGGCTGGAAACGGCTAAACTGGAACTCGCGGCGCAACCCGAGTTCGATCACACCGTCGTCAACGACACGGTGGAACGCGCCGCCGCCGAACTCGTGGCCCTCATGGGGTTGCCGAGCGCATCGCACCGTTGAGGCGGTCACCCGCCCCGGATCCGCGCAACCCCCACGGCCAGTAGCACCACCTTTCCCGTCCACCACAGGAGTCATGAAACACGTGAGCACGAACAACGAAGGCATCGTCAACCCGCCCGTCGATCGGTTGCTCGACAAGACGGATTCCAAGTACGGACTCGTGATCTTCGGGGCCCGCCGTGCCCGCCAGATCAACGCCTACTACTCGCAGTTGCACGAGGGTCTGTTTGAGTACGTGGGTCCGCTCGTGGACACCCAGCTCAACGAGAAGCCCCTGTCCATCGCGTTCCGTGAGGTCGACGAGGGCCTGATCGAGGCCGTGCACGTGGACCACGCCGGGTTCACCCCCAACGGCCAGATGGTCAGCGACGAGCCCACCGCCACGGACATGTTCACCGGCGACTTCTTCGCCCAGGGTGAGCAGGACGGCACCGCGGTGTTCTCCGACGGCGTCCAGCTGGGGGAGACCTCCGAGGAGACCCCGGCCGCAGACACCGAGGACCCCGCCGAGGGTTCCGCGGAGTCCTCCGAGCAGTGACCGACCCGCACGGCCGCGACGCCCCCGTCCCCGCCCCGCCCCGCGCCCCGTTGCGCGTGGTGTTGGGTGTGGGCGGGGGCATCGCCGCATACAAGGCCGCCCTGCTGTCCCGGTTGTTCTCCGAGGCCGGCCACCACGTGGTGCCCATGCCCACCGAGGCCGCCCTGCAGTTCGTGGGTGCGCCCACGTGGGAGGCCCTCACGGGCGAGCACGTCTCGGGGTCGGTCTTCGACCGGATCGACACGGTCAACCACGTGGCCCAGGGCCAGGCCGCGGACCTCGTGGTGATCGCCCCGGCCACGGCGGACCTCATGGCCCGGGTGGCCCACGGGCACGCGGACGACCTGCTGACCACCACGGTGCTCGCGACCGCCGCGCCCGTGCTGCTGGCCCCGGCCATGCACACCGAGATGTGGCAGAACCCGGCCACGCAGCGCAACGTCGCCCTGTTGCGCGAGCACGGCCACGCGGTCCTCGACCCGGCCAGCGGTCGGCTCACGGGCAAGGACAGCGGCCCGGGCCGGTTACCCGAGCCGCAGGAGATCTTCGACGCCGCGCTCGCCCTCGTGGACCCCGCCTCCAGCTCCGCCCACTCATCGTCCGACGGCGACGACGCTCTGCGCGGACGCCGCGTCCTGGTCACCGCGGGCGGAACGCGCGAAGCCCTGGATCCCGTGCGCTTCCTGGGCAACCGGTCCTCGGGCAAGCAGGGCGTGGCCCTGGCCCACGCCGCACGCGATGCGGGCGCACACGTGCACCTGATCGTCGCGCACGTGGAGACCGAGCTGCCGAGCGGCGTCGACATCACGCGCGTGTCCTCGGCGCGTGAGCTGCAGGACGCGACCCTGGCTGCCGCGCGCGAGGCCGACGTCGTGATCATGGCCGCCGCCGTGGCGGACTACCGCCCGGGCACCGTGGGCGAGCACAAGATGAAGAAGTCCGAGGACGGCACGGACCCCGTGATCCGGCTGGTGCGCAACCCGGACATCCTGCGCGCCGTCGTGGCCCAGCGTGCCGAGCGCTCTCTTGAGCAGCTGATCGTGGGCTTCGCCGCCGAGACCGGGGACGCCGAGCACTCGGTGCTCGACTTCGCCCGCGCCAAGCTCGAACGCAAGGGCTGCGACCTGCTCGTGCTCAACGAGGTGGGCACGGACAAGGTCTTCGGTCGCGACGACACCGAGGTCACGGTGATCTCGGCCCGCTCGGGCGAGGACCGCGGGGCGCGCGGGACCAAGGACGAGGTGGCGCGGTTCGTGCTGCAGCGCATCGCCGAGGACATCCGCACCGACGGGTAATGTGGTCTCCCGTGAACGAAGCGAGCAAGCACCTGAGAATCTTCACGTCCGAGTCGGTGACCGAGGGGCACCCGGACAAGATCTGTGACCAGATCTCCGACTCGATCCTGGACGCCCTGCTGACCGAGGACCCCAATTCCTCGGTGGCCGTGGAGACCATGGTCACCACGGGCCTCGTGCACGTGGCGGGCGAGGTGAAGACGGACGCGTACGTGGAGATCCCCCACATCGTGCGCAAGACCCTGCTGGACATCGGGTACAACTCCTCCGTGCATGGTTTCGACGGCGAGTTCTGCGGTGTGTCCATCAGCGTGGGCGAGCAGTCCAACGAGATCTACGAGGGTGTGTTCACGTCCCTCGAGGAGCGCACCGGTGCCGCGCGTGACCCCCGGGACGCGCAGGGCGCAGGGGACCAGGGCATCATGTTCGGGTACGCCTCAGACGAGACCGACACGCTCATGCCCGCCCCCATCCTGTTGGCGCACCGGCTGTCCGAGCAGCTCACCCGGGTGCGCAAGACCGCGGTGCTGCCCGGTCTGCGCCCGGACGGCAAGACCCAGGTGACCCTGGGTTACGACGGGCACACCCCCGTCTCCGTGGACACCGTGGTCGTCTCCTCCCAGCACGCGGAGAACTACGACCTGGACCAGCTCACGCGCGATCTCACGACCAGCGTGATCAGCCCCGTCCTGGAGGATTCCGGACTGGACCTGTCCGCGACCAAGATCATCGTCAACCCCGCGGGCAACTTCGTACGCGGCGGGCCCGTGGGGGACGCCGGGTTGACCGGGCGCAAGATCATCGTGGACACCTACGGCGGCATGGCCCGCCACGGCGGTGGTGCGTTCTCCGGCAAGGACCCCTCCAAGGTGGACCGCTCCGCCGCGTACGCGATGCGCTGGGTCGCCAAGAACGTCGTGGCCGCCGGACTGGCCCGTCGCGCCGAGGTCCAGGTGGCCTACGCGATCGGCCAGGCCCGTCCCGTGGGCCTGTACGTGGAGACCTTCGGCACCGAGACCGTGGACCCCGCGCGGATCGAGCAGGCGATCTCCGAGGTCTTCGACCTGCGGCCGTTGGCGATCATCGAGGACCTGGACCTCAAGCGACCCATCTACGCCAAGACCGCCGCCCACGGTCACTTCGGCCGCAACGACCCCGACTTCACGTGGGAGCGCACGGACCGGGTCCAGGAGTTGCGTTCCGCCGCGGGGCTGTGAGCCCCGACCCCGCCGGGACGGAGCCCGTCATGTCGGAGTCTCCCAGGCTGGAGTCGGCGGGCACCGCGCGCCCGGACTCCGCGACTGCGGGTTCCGTCCCCGCGGACCGGGACACCCCCGAGCGGGACACGTCCGGTGAGCAGCTCGCGCTCGCGGGTCTGCCCGAGGCCGCACCCCCGGTCCAGCCGCGTACTTTGCCCCGAAAGGCCCTGGGCTCCGAGGGTCGCGCGGCGCGCGACCCCGTGGCCAAGGTCCTGCTCGAGGCCTACGTCCCGCACCTGGACCGGGTCTTCGACTACCGCGTGACCGCTGCCCTCGACGACCAGGCGGTCGTGGGGTCCAAGGTCTCGGTGGTTTTCGCGGGACGGAAGATGTCCGGGTGGGTCGTGGATCGCGTGGCCCACACGGACGTCCCCGAGGACCGATTGCTGCCCATCCGCCGTGTGCTCACGCCGCTGCCGGTGGCCCGCCCCGAGATCGTCGAGCTCGCGCAGGCCGTGGCCGAACGCTGCGCGGGCACGGTCGCGGACGTCCTGCGGGTCGCGATCGCCCCGCGGGTCGCGCGGGTGGACAAGGAGCTCGCGGCTCCCGAAGCCGCCGAGACCTCCGAGACGGGCGTCGTGAATGCGGACGACGACGCCGCGGTGCCGGCCGACCTATCAGCGGGCCCCGCTTCCGACGGCGCCGCCGATGCGGACCCGACCGCGGCCCCCGAGCCCGGCCGAGCGCCCTCGTCCCCCGTGGAGCCCGGGACGACCGGCTGGCAGCACTACACGGGCGGCCTGGAGTTCGTGGCGTCCGTGGGGCGTGGTGAGCCGGCGCGCGCGGTCGTGGAGGTACTGCCCTCGGCCGAGGACCATGACTGGGCGGGGCTGACCGCGAGCGCCATGGCCACCGCGTACGCCGCTGGTCGTGGGGCTGTGGGCGTGGTCGCGGACCATAAGGCACTGGAGCGGCTCGAACGGGCGCTGTGCGAGCTGGTGGGGGAGGACGCCGTCGTCCGCCTGCACGCCGACGACGGACCCACGCCCCGCTACCGGGGGTTCCTCGAGCTCGCGCTCGGGAAGAAGCGCCTGGCTGTGGGCACGCGCTCGGCCGCGTACGCACCGGTGCAGGACCTCGCGCTCGTGTGTTGTCATGACGACGGGGACGTGAACTTCGTGGAGCAGCGCGCCCCCTACCAGCACACGCGGGACGTGTTGTTGCTGCGCACCCAGCAACAGGGTATGGCCGCACTGTTCACGGGGTACGCGGTGAGTCCCGAGGTGCTGCGGCTCGTGGCCACAGGGTGGGCGGCGCGCGTGGCACCAGATCGCGCGGACCTGCGCCGGTTCTCCCCGCGCATCGAAGCGACCTCCGATTCCTACAACACCGCCCTCGACCCGCTCGCGGCGCGCGCCCGGTTGCCGCACGAGGCGTTCCGGGTGGCGCGCGAGGCCCTGAAGTCCGGGCCCGTGCTCGTGCAGGTGGCGCGTAAGGGCTATGCTCCCGTGCTCGCCTGCCAGCGGTGCCGTACGCCCGCGCGCTGCCAGGCATGCGACGGGCCCCTCGCGCTGGATTCCGCCCACGCCGTGCCGGTGTGCACGTGGTGCGGGCGTCACGCCCATGACTGGCGGTGCGTGGAGTGTGGGTTCACCCGGGTGCGATTGAGCACGGTGGGGGCGTCCCGGACCGCGGAGGAGCTGGGCCGTTCGTTCCCGCAGGTGCCCGTGATCTCGTCGAGCGACCGCACCGTGCGGACCCGGGTGGGGTCCGCCCCGGCGCTCGTGGTGGCGACTCCGGGAGCGGAGCCCGTCGCGGACGGCGGCTACGCCGCCGCGCTGCTGCTGGACGGCAACCGGATGCTTGCCCGGCCGTGGCTGCGTGCGGAGGAGCAGACCCTGCGCCGGTGGTTCAACGCCGCCGCCCTGGTGCGGGCGTCCTCCGACGGCGGCACCGTGGTGGTCACGGCGGACCAGGACCGTGCCGTCTCGGCGCTCGTGCGCTGGGACCCGGCTGGGCACGCAGAGCGAGAGCTGCGGGAGCGCCACGAGCTGGGTCTGCCACCGGCTGTGCGGACAGCGGCGCTGACCGGCCCGCGGGATGCCGTGGACGCCACCCTGCGGGACCTTGCGCTGCCCGAGCCCGTTCGTGTGGTTGGCCCCGCACCGGTGGAGCAGACTCCCGGCAATGGCGCCGACCTTGCTGAGACCGTCACCAACGACGCCGCCACTCTGGACGGTGCCGACGCCGCCCGCTCCTCGGAGCGCGGCGGGAACCGGCCCTACCGTGCGCTGCTGTTCTTCGGCTTCGGGATCGCGCCGCGGGTCACCGGTGCCCTGCGGGCGGAGAAGGCACGCGCCTCCGCGCTGCGCGAACACGCGCCGGTCACGGTGCGCTGCGACGTCGCCGACCTGCTGTAGGGCGCGTCACAGCCCTCGTCGACGGACCCTGACGTGCCGCGGATCGCGAGGCGGGACCTGGACCGCATGCGTGCACCAGGACTGGCTGAGCTGCTCAGTCAAATGTGTCGAATTGTTAATCCTCTTGCACGGGGTGGACGGGGCAGTCCTACGGTGGAGGGCACGTTCACGCGGGGTGGCACCGCGCACCGGGGCAAAGAGTCCCGGCGTGCGCGCGAGTCATCACCGCAGACCCGTTCCCGAAAGGATCCGCATGTCGCTGCAGCTCATTGAAATTGTTCCCGCCGTGGCCGAGAAGGAGGCCGTGCGCTCGATCATCGATGCGACGTCGAGCGCTGTCACGCAGGCCTCTGCCGAACTCATCGAGTCCCAGGTGACGGCGGACCACGCTCGCGTGTTCGTCGTCGTGGAGACGCAGCAGGACACGCCCGAGGGTCTTGCGCAGACCGTGCGCACGGCGCTGGGGGATTCCGTCACCGAGGTCACCGGCCCGGACGAGGTGCGCCTGGTGGGCGCGGAGCTCGAGGACATCAAGAAGCTCCGTGGCCAGACCGACTACCTCGTGGAGTGGGACATCCCCGCCGAGATCACTATGGACCAGTACCTCGCCCGCAAGAAGGCGAACTCGCCCAAGTACGCCGAGGTTCCCGAGGTGTCGTTCCTGCGCACCTACGTCCGCGAGGACACCGCCAAGTGCCTGTGCTTCTACAACGCTCCGGACGAGGACGCCGTGGTGCGTGCCCGCGCGGCCGTGAGCACCCCCTTCGACCGGATGTTCAAGCTCGAGGTCTGAGTCCCGCGTCCATCCGTCACCACCACCGGGTGCCGCAGCCCACCACGGGCCGCGGCACCCGGCGCACGCCTCGTCAGAACGGAACCCATGTCCCAGCCCAGTGCTTCGGCAACCTTCGAGACTGCCTCCGACCAGGAGCTCCTGGCCCCACTGACCGACTACCCGGAACACGGCCTGGTCCGGGCACGCGCGGCCGAGCGTGCCAGGGCCACCGACGAGGCGGACACCACCCCGTTCGAGACCCTGCGCGAGCTCGGGCAGCGGGGCCTGCTGGACCTGGGTCTCGGGGGCGGGGACCTGCGTGGACAGGCAGCCGTCGTCTTCGACCTCGCGGCCGAGTGCACGGCCACGGCGTTCTCACTGTGGGGCCACCGCTCCGGCCTCGAGTACCTCGACGCGGTGGGGGCGCCCGTCGCGTCTGAGCTGCGCACCGGTGACGTGCCGCTGTGCTCCGCCATGGCACCGGCGTTCAAGGCCGCGGCAGGTATCGGTGAGATCCCCGTGACGCTCACCCGCCGGGGGGACCACCTGGTGCTCGACGGCACCGTGCCGTGGGCCTCGAACCTGTACCCGGACGCCGTCGTGATCCTGCCGGTCGTCCGGGAGGACGGACGCCCCGCGATCGTCCGCACCCGGGTGGCGGCCCGCGGGGTCAGCGTGCGGCCGCTGGAGAACCTCATGGCGCTCAACGCCACGGCGTCCGGCATCCTGCGCCTGGAGGGTGTGGAGATCGACGCGGAGCAGGACGTCCTCACCGAGGACGTCCCCGGGTTCCTGGCCACGGTCCGCGGACCGTTCCTGCTGCTGCAGACCTCGTTCTGCCTCGGTCTCTCCGCGGCGGCGCTGACGAGCGCGCGGGAGAACCTGGGCGGCGTCGGCGAGATGTTCCGCGAGGACCTGGACGACGCCGTGGCGGAGCAGCAGCGCCTGCGCGCGGACCTCGTGCGCCTGGCACGGGAACCGCGTGCCGCCGCACCCCGCGAGCTCCTGCAGTTGCGCCTCGACGCAGCCCTGCTCACCGGCGAGGCCACCCGCCTGGAGGCGAAGATCGTGGGCGGCCGTGGCTACGCGCTGTCCTCGCCCACGGCGCGCCGCGCACGGGAAGCAGCGTTTCTGCCCGTCCAGTCGCCCACGGAAGGCCACCTGCGGTGGGAACTGCGCAGGCTCGGGTGAGGCACGGGCACGACGGCACCGCGGTGACCACGGACCCGGGCACGGCGCTGCGGGTGCACGGTGTCAGCAAAACCTACCCGGGGGCCTCCGACCCCGCCCTCGACGGCGTGGACCTCACCCTGCACCGGGGCGAGACCCTCGCCGTGCTGGGCCCCAGCGGTTCCGGGAAGTCCACCCTGCTGCGTGCCATCGCCGGGCTCGAGACCCTCGACGGAGGCAGTATCGAGTTCTCGGACCCTGACGCCCGCCTTGCCGTGGTCTTCCAGACCCCGGCACTGTTCCCCTGGCTGTCCGTGCGGCTCAACATCGCCCTCGGCGGCAGGTACCGGCGCAACCACGACCGTTTCGACGACGAGCACGTGGGCGAGCTGCTCGAGATCCTCGGCCTCTCCCACCTCGCCCACACCCCCGTGGAGGAGCTCTCCGGCGGCCAGGCCCAGCGGGTCTCCGTGGGCAGGGCGCTCGCCGTGCGCCCGGACGTGCTGCTGCTCGACGAACCCTTCAGCGCGCTGGACCCCGCCACCCGCGAGGACCTGCAGCAGTGGCTGCGGCAGCTGACCACTGACCTCGGGCTGACGGTCTTCCTGGTCACGCACGACGTCGCCGAGGCCATGGCGTTGGGGGACCGCATCGGCTTCTTCGCCGGACCGCGCGGTTTTCGGCGGCAGTGGGTTCCGTCCCAGGACGGCACCACGGCCGGACAGATTCTCGCGACGTACCGCGGCACGGACGACGAGGCGGGAACCTGGGAGATATGAGCGGGTCTCTCACCACACGGCGGACCGTCCTGCGCGCCGGGACCGCGGCGGTGGCACTGACGGGTGCGGCGTGGGGCGCCGGTTCCCTCTACACGGGAACCCGCATCGGCAGCGGTGGTGACGGCGGCTCACGGCCCGTGCGCATCGGGTACCTGCCGATCACTGATGCCGCGCCCCTGCTGGTTGCCCACGCCAACGGCTACTACGACGACGCCGGGGTGGCCGTCGCGCGGCCCGTCCTGTTCCGCAGCTGGTCCTCACTGTCCGAGGCCTTCGTGGCGGGCAAGGTGGAGGCCATCCACATGCTCATGCCCATGGCCCTGTACATGCGCTACGAGCTGCAGGCGGACGTGCGGATCACGGCGTGGAACCACATGAACGGCTCTTCGCTCACTGTGCACCCGGAGATCACGGACCTGGCGGGGCTTGCCGGCCGCACCGTGGCGATTCCCGCGTGGTGGTCCATCCACAACGTGGTGGTGCAGAAGATGCTCCGCGCCGAGGGGCTGACACCCGTGATGCGTGAGAGCCCGTCCACGAGCGCCCGGACCGTGGCGCTGGTCCCGATGGCCCCCTCGGACATGCTGCCCGCACTGAACAACGGGGTGATCGGCGGGTACGTGGTCGCGGACCCGTTCAACGCGGCCGCGGAGGCGAAGCACGTGGGCACGATCCACCGGTTCCTGGGGGACGTGTGGCGGGACCACGCCTGCTGCGTGACCATGCTGCGCGGGGAGCTGCTGAGGGATCGTCCCGAGCAGGCGGCGGGTTTCATGGACGCGCTGGTCCGCGCGCAGGCGTGGGCGCGGACAAACCGCCCCGAGACCGCGGCGGTGTTGGCCTCCGGCTACCTCCCGCAGCCGAAGCCCGTGATCCAGCGGGCCCTGACCTACACCGCGGCCGCGCACGCCGACGCGCTGCACCACCCTGACTGGCACGGCGAGTCGCTGGACTTCCGGCCCTACCCGTACCCGAGTTTCACGCAGGAGCTGGTGCGCGCGATGCAGGACACGGTGGTGGATGCCCCCGCCGGGTTCCTCACCGGGCTCGATCCTGCCACCGCGCACCGCGAGCTGGTGGACGACGCATTGGTGACCCGGAGCATCGCAAGGGCAGGCGGCTGGGGTGCGTTCGGGATGCACGGCACCACACGCACCGAGGAGATCCAGGCATGAGTCCCACATCCCGCAGCACGCCCAAGAGCACGGGCACGGATCTCGCCGCCGCACCGTCAGCGGGTGGCACCGGCTCGGCCCCTGTCCGAGACTCCAGAGCGGGTGCGCACAGTGACCGAGCGAAATCGCCGTCCACGTCCCGGAGACGGGCGGGCGGGGGCGCCGGACGAGGTGCGGCCGTGGCTTGGGGCACATTCGGCGTCCTCGTGACCGTGGCGGCGTGGTGGGCGTTCACCCACGCGGCCGCCGGCGGGTCCACGATGATCGCGGCTTTCCGCCCCGAGCAGCTGCCAGGTGCCGTCGGTTCGCTCCTGGAACGGGGAGTTGTGGTCCAGGACGCAGTCACGAGTCTGTGGCGCCTGCTCGGCGGTCTGTTGCTGGCGACGGCGATCGGCGTGCCGCTGGGACTGGTGATCGGTTCCTGGCAACGGGTGCGGTGGGCGAGCGCGCCCGTGGTGCAGTTCCTGCGGATGGTCTCGCCGCTGTCGTGGGCACCGGTGGCCGTGGCCCTGTTCGGAGTGGGCAGTGCGCCGGTGGTCTTCCTCGTGGCGGCCGCCGCCGTGTGGCCGATCACCCTGAACACCGCGGCGGGGGTCGCCGCGCTGGACCCGGCCCACCTCCGGGTGGCACGTACCCTGGGCGCAACACCGTTCGAGCGGCTGCTCACGGTGGTGTTTCCGAGCATCCGTCCTTACGTCATGACCGGGGTGCGCCTAGCGCTGGGCATCTCGTGGGTCGTGCTGGTGCCCGCGGAAATGCTTGGGGTCAGCACCGGGCTGGGCTACGAGATCCTCAACGCGAGGGACCGTCTGGCCTACGACGAGATGCTCGTGGTGATCCTCGTCATCGGGCTGCTCGGCATCGCGCTGGACGCCCTCGCCCAGTGGCTGCTGCGGGAACGGGTGGTGCGCACCTGAGGGGGTCGGCGACGTCGCCCCCGGTCACCGTCCGGAGCGCTGGCTGCTGAAACCTTCCGGGCTGAAGACCCCAGGGCCGAGAACCGGGGGGGCGAGTACGGGGGAGCTGTGCACAGCGGTTCAACCGCGCTGGTGCAGCTCCCACGCCAGGTCCAGCAGGTCCCGCGCGGAGTCCTCCCAGGTGTGCTCGCAGATCCGCTCCAACCCCGCGAGCACGCGTTCGTGGGCCACGGTGGGGTTCGTGAGTTCGCGCACCCGGGCGGCGAACGCGGCGTCGTCGTCCGCGGGAGCGTAGCCGGCGGCATCGCCGGCGACCTCGCGGAAGATCGGCAGGTCGGAGCAGACGACAGGCGCACCCTCGGCGAAGGCCTCCACGAGCGGCAGGCCGTAGCCCTCCGCGCGGGAGGCCGTGATCAGCGCGGCGCACGAGGACAGCAGCTCGCGGTACTGCTCCTCGCCCACTCCGCCGTGGAAGACCACGCGGGCCCCGGCCGGCACCTGGGCCTGAAGCTCGGCGCGGCGCGCGGGGGAGATGCGCGAGAGCAGGTGCAGGGTGCGCCCCGGGAGGTGGGCCATCGCCCGCAGCAGGGTCTCCACGTTCTTGTACGGCAGGAACGAGCCCATGTACACCAGGTCCGTGCCGCGGCGTGAAAGCCGCGCGAGCGCCTCGTCCTCGGGGACCCCCGCTGACGGCGCCGCGTTGGCAATCACGCGCACGTCCCGTTTCGTGAGGCGGTGCGCAAGGATCTGCTGCCGGGAGGTCTCGGAGACCGTGGCCACGGCGTCGGCGCGGTTGAGCGTGAGCCGCTGGGGCCACCAGGCCTTGTGGTACGCGCGCCAGCCCCACTGCACCGGCAAGGAAAGATCGCCCGGGGGCTGCGGGTGCTCGTAGTAGATCAGGTCGTGCAGCGTGAGGATCAGCTTGTGGCGGCGCCCCAGCGAGCCCATGGTCTGCATGGGGGAGAACACGACGTCGGGTGCGTACCGGCTCAGCAGGGCGCCCGTGAGCACCTCGGCCGGGGACGTAACGGACGGGCCCAGCAGCGTGGGCAGACCCTCGGAGATCAGGGCAGCCTGGGCGGGATCGCTGATCAGTGCGGCGAGGCGGACGCGCGGATCGGAGGCAACCGCCCGAGCCGTGGCGGCGAGCAGTTCGGCGCTGTAGCGGCTGATCCCATCGTGGTGATCGGTGCGGATGTAGCGGGCGTCGAAGAGCAGCTTCACCGTTCGTGGGTCCCGTAGAGTCCGCGCGCGGTGGCCTCTTTGGTGAGCTGGTGCTCACCGGAGCCGGGGTCCACCGCGGGGATCATCCCGGTGAGTTGGTCCGGGGTGGAGGCGGTCGTGTCCGCGTGGGGTAACTGGTCGTAGCCCTCGAGGGGTTCCGGCGCGGGGGACGCCAGGAAGTCTTCGATGTATTCCGCCGCGAGCTGCGGGGTCTCGTAGTGGATCAGGTGACCCACCCCGGGGATGATCTTGAGGCTGTGGCTGCGGATCCACGAGGCCATGGTGCGCTGCGAGTGCACGGAGCCCAATTCGTCCTGGTCGCCCACGATGAGCAGGGTGGGCATGGTCAGGTTCATCGCGACCTCCGCGACGGTGTGGGAGATCGACGCCTGATAGGCCTCGGTGAGCACGTCCCGGTTGGCGAAGGTGTTGAAGTAGGCCTGGTGCTGGCGCAGCGCGTAGTTGCGGATCCCCGGGTCCTCGGACTTGACCATCACGTCCGTCATGAGTTTCACGACGGCGTTTGAGGTCAGTAATTTGGTGCCCAGCCGCCGGGGGAGGGACGCGCCCGCGGAGTAGTAGAGCTCCGTGAGCTTGGTCAGCCGCTTCTGCTGTCCGGCCAGGGCGGGTTCTGAGATGGGGTTGAGCAGGATCAACCGTTCCACCATGGCGGGGTACTCCACGGCGAAGTGCGCGGCCAGGGTGGACCCGAAGGAGTGCCCCGCGAGCACGATGCCCGTCTCGCAGCCCGGATGGACGGCGTTATCGGTCAGTGCCTCGAGGAACTCGCGCACGAACTCCACGTAGCTGGGCACCGAGTGTTCTCGGTCAGGGAAGGGCTCCGAGCGTCCGAAACCGGGCAGGTCCGGTAGCACCACGTGGTATTTCTCGCGTAGGGCGGTCGCGATCAGCTGCAGACCGTGGTGGTCCCCGCGGAACCCGTGGAGCATCACGAGCAACGGTTTGTGCTTCTTGTCCGCGTCGTAGAACCAGTAGCGCACGCGGTACCCGTCCAATTGCACGCTGCGGCGTTCGGCGTAGGTGTTCTCCACGGGTCCTCCAGTCGTGCGGCGTCGGCGCATCCATGCTAGCCGGGAGAGGCGCGGTGGCGGGCTGGTCTAAACTGGGAGAAATCCCCACACGAGAACGGGGGACCAGGCTGTCACCGCGCCGGTACCGGGGCGAGCGAGCATCCCCGGCCCATCCCCGTGAACTTTGAAGGCGAGGCACGTGAGCGAGCACAGCACCCCGGATGCGGGCACGGACTACGACGTCCAGCGCATCGAGGCCACCTGGTCCGGCTACTGGGAGGACAACCGGGTCTTCGCGCCCCGGGACGACGGTTCCGCTCCGCGGCGTTACGTCCTGGACATGTTCCCCTACCCCTCGGGGGACCTGCATATGGGCCACGCGGAGGCGTTCGCCATGGGGGACGTCGTCTCCCGCTACTGGCTGCACCGCGGGTACGATGTGATGCACCCGATCGGCTGGGACTCCTTCGGCCTGCCGGCGGAGAACGCCGCCATCAAGCGTGACGCCCATCCCGCGGAGTGGACCTACCGCAACATCGACACCCAGCGCGCCTCGTTCAAGCGCTACGCGATCAGCGTGGACTGGGACCGGGAGATCCACACGTCCGACCCCGAGTACTACCGCTGGACGCAGTGGCTGTTCCTGCAGTTCTACAAGCACGGGTTGGCGTACCGGAAGGACTCCCCGGTCAACTGGTGCCCCAAGGACCAGACGGTGCTCGCCAACGAGCAAGTGGTCAACGGTGCGTGCGAGCGCTGCCACACCCCTGTGACCAAGAAGTCCCTGAACCAGTGGTATTTCAAGATCACCGACTACGCCCAGCGCTTGCTGGACGACATGGGTGAGCTGGAGGGCCACTGGCCCGAGCGCGTGCTGGCCATGCAGCGCAACTGGATCGGGCGTTCCGAGGGCGCGCACGTGAAGTTCGTGATCGAGGGCGCCCCCGCCGAGGGCGCGGACCCCGAGGACACCTCCGGGCGTACCGTCACCGTGTTCACGACCCGCCCGGACACCCTCCACGGCGCCACGTTCTGCGTGGTCGCCGCGGACGCCGCGATCGCCCAGGAGATCGTGGCCCCCGAACACGCTGACGCGCTCGCCGCGTACCGGGAGGACGTCAAGGCACTGTCGGACATCGAGCGTCAGGCCTCCGACCGGGAGAAGACCGGTGTGTTCCTGGGCCGCTACGCGGTCAACCCCCTCACGGGCGAGAAGCTGCCGGTGTGGGCCTCGGACTACGTCCTGGCCGATTACGGCACCGGCGTGATCATGGCGGTGCCCGCCCACGACCAGCGGGACCTGGACTTCGCCCGGGCCTTCGACCTGCCCGTGCGCGCGGTCCTGGACACCGGCGAGGAGGACCCCGCGAGCACGGGGGTCGCCACCACCGGCGACGGCACCCTGATCAACTCCGGACCGCTGAACGGGCTGTCCAAGGCGGAGGCGGTGGCCAAGGCCATCGAGATCGTCACTGAGGCCGGGACCGGCGAGCATCACGTGAACTTCCGACTGCGGGACTGGTTGCTGTCCCGGCAGCGGTTCTGGGGTGCACCCATTCCCATCGTGCACTGCCCCTCGTGCGGTGAAGTGCCCGTGCCCGAGGACCAGCTGCCCGTGCGGCTGCCCGAGGACCTGCGCGGTGAGCAACTCGCACCCAAGGGCAGGAGCCCGCTCGCAGCGGCGTCGGACTGGGTCACCGTGGCGTGCCCCGCGTGCGGCGGGCAGGCCACGCGCGACACCGACACCATGGACACGTTCGTGGACTCCTCGTGGTACTACCTGCGCTACGCGTCC
>NZ_DDIY01000005.1:265503-291901 GCF_002338785.1 Kocuria sp. UBA1838
CCCGTGGACCAGTACGTGGGCGGTGTGGAGCACGCGATCCTGCACCTGCTGTACTCGCGGTTCTTCACCAAGGCGCTCTACGACTTCGGGTTGATCGGGTTCCAGGAGCCGTTCAAGGCGCTGCTGAACCAGGGTCAGGTGCTCAACGGGGGCAAGGCCATGTCCAAGTCCTTGGGCAACGGCGTGGACCTGGGTGAGCAGCTGGACGAGTTCGGCGTGGACGCCGTGCGCCTGATCATGGTCTTCGCGTCACCGCCCGAGGACGACGTGGACTGGGCGGACGTGTCCCCGCAGGGCGCCCAGAAGTTCCTGGCCCGCGCGTGGCGCCTCGCGAAGGACTGCACGGCCGCCCGGGACGCGGACGTGACCACCGGGGACCAGGCGTTGCGCCGTGCGACCCACAAGACGGTCGCGGACGCCGAACAGCTGCTCGAGGCGCACAAGTTCAACGTGGTGATCGCCCGGACCATGGAGCTCGTGAACACCGTGCGCAAGGCCATCGACGCGGGCTGCGGTCCGGCCGATCCCGCCGTGCGCGAGGCCACCGAGGCCGTGGCGATCCTGCTGAGCCTCGTGGCGCCGTACACCTCCGAGGACATGTGGCACCTGCTCGGGCACGAGGACTCCGTGGTGCGCGCCCCGTGGCCCACCGTGGACCCCGCGCTGCTCGTGGAGGACACCGTCACCGCGATCGTGCAGATCAAGGGCAAGGTCCGTGACCGGTTGCAGGTCCCCGCGGACATCACCGACGAGGACCTCGAGGCCGCGGCCATGGGATCGGAGGCCGTCCAGCGCCTGCTGTCCGAGGCCACGGTGCGCAAGGTCATCGTGCGCGCCCCCAAGCTCGTGAACATCGTGGTCTGATGTTCCCCCGCGAGCCCCGGAGCCCGTCCCCCCGTTCCACCGAGCGGGAGGGCGGGCTCCGCCCGTTCGGAGATGCGGCCTCTATTCCTGTCGGAGCGCCGTCAGCGTCCCCGTCTGCGTCCGCTTCCGCGTCCTCGGGGGACGACGACGCCGCGCCGCCCCGCGTCGCCGTCGTCACCGACAGTGCCGCCGCCCTGCCCGATGCGTGGCTCCGCGCGTTCGAGGACGCACCGGGCTTCGCGCTCGTGGACATGCCCGTGCTGATCTCCGGTCAGCTCTACACGGCCTGTGAATCCGACACCCTGTCCTCGCTCGTCGTTGCGCTCGCGGAGGGCACACCCGTGACCACGTCCCGGCCGGCCCCGGGGCAGCTGCGTGCCGCGTACCGGCGGTTCGAGGAGGAGGGGTACGACGCCATCGTCTCGGTGCACCTGTCGGGGGAGCTGTCCGGGACGGTGGGCGCCGCCCGGATTGCTCGCCAGGACATCGGGATCCCCGTGCGGATCGTCGACACCGCGAGCGCCGGTCTGGGGCAGGGTCTGGGGGTGCGCGCGGCACTACGGGCAGTGGCGTCGGGGGCGGGGATCGACGACGTCGCTGCGGCCGCCTGTGAGACCGCCGCCCAGGCACAGGTACTGATTCAGGTGCGCTCGCTGGAAACCCTACGCCGGGGTGGACGGGTGAATCCGACCACGGCGATGGTCGGTTCCATGTTCCAGCTCAAACCACTGCTGAGCATGGCCGAGGGCAAGATCGTGACCGTGGAGCGGCCGGTGTCCTTGTCGCGGGCTAAGGCGCGGTTCATGGTGCTGGCGGGGGAGGCTCTGGCCCACGCAGAGACCGACCGGCCGGTGTTGTGTATTCACCACGTCGCGGACCCGCACGGGGCGCGCGAGATCGGTGAGGTGCTCATGGATCGCTACCGCCCGGACGCGGAGCTCGTGATCAGTGACCTGCCCCCGGTGCTCAGCGCGCACGTGGGGCTCGGGACGAAGGCCGCGGTGATCGAGGGCCCCACGTCCCGGCCCGTGTGGCACGGCGGGCGGGCTGCACAACCGCACCCCTGATCCGCGTGTCGGCCGAGTAATCCACCGGTGGCGTCGCGCACCCACGAGCCCTGTCGCCCGTGCGGTGGGGTGGGCGCATGAGCGGAATCGATTTCAGGGGACGGCGCCGGTTCCGGGACAGTGAGGCCACGGAGCGGTTGACGGCGCTCTTGCGGGAAGACCGGCAGTCGGGTGCGGGGCTGCCATGGGCGGAGCCAGGGCCCGATCGGAATGGTGAGGTGGCCGGCCGTGGTGCGACGGGTCGCCGTGCTGCTGGCCATAATGAAGAGGGCGCCGATCTGGCTCCGGACGGTGGTGCTGAACCGGCCGACGACGCCGCCGATGGTGCCACCGGTCCATCGCTCAGTGCAGACCCGGTGTCCGAGCACTCCCGGCATCGCGAGGACGTCGTGGTCCGTCGGCACATTGCTCGCCCCGCGCTGGTAGCACTGTGCGCCGTGCTGTTGGTGGCCCTCGGGATCGGGGGCTGGAACCTGCTCCCCGATGGACAGGGGGACGACGTCGTCACGTCCACTTCCGTGAAATCGCAGGGCGCCGTCGCCGGTACGGATGACGCGGGGGCAGATGAGGGTTCCGACCGCGCTGACGCCGCCCGTGAGGACACTGGCGCCACCGGCCGGGACGACACAGCACCTCACGGGGTGTCCGGATCCGCGACGTCCTCAGGGCTCGTCGGGGGAGCCGGAGCCGGTTCAGCGGGCGGCGGTACCGCCTCCGCTGAAGAAGCCGGGGTGCTCACGGTCCATGTGATCGGGGAGGTCAAGGACCCATCCGTGGTGACGCTGTCCCCGGGTGCGCGCGTCATGGATGCGGTGGCGGCAGCCGGTGGATTCACGAAGGGTGCGGTGAAGGATCGGATCAATCTGGCGCAGCCTGTGAGCGACGGCGCCCAGATCACGATTCCCAATGCGGAGAACGTCGATCGGGTGGCCGAGGCTGTCGCGCAGGGCGGTTCCGTGAATGGCGCCGGGACCGGTGCCCCGGCCGAGGGAGCAGCGAACAGCGCCAGCATTAAGACTGGAGTGAGCGGTAGTGCTTCCGAGGGTGGCGCGGCCACGGGAGGTTCATCGTCCGGATTAGGCGCTGCGGCTAAGGCGGGTGGTGCGGCCGCCCTGCCCGGCGGCGCCCCAGTCAACCTCAACACGGCCTCGCAAGCGGAGCTCGAGACCCTACCTCGCGTGGGACCGGTCCTCGCACAGCGGATCGTGGAGTTCCGCAACCAGCACGGCCCGTTCACCTCCGCGGAACAGCTCGACGACGTCAGCGGGGTGGGTCCCGCCATGCTGGAGGCACTGCTACCACTGGTCACGGTGTGAGCGTGCGATGGGACCTGCGCCTGGTCCCGGTTGCCATTACCGCGTGGGTGTGCGGATCGCTGACACTACTTGCCGGGTGGACCGTGGGGGCCGTGGGGGCTCTTGGCTGCGTGCTGGTCTTCGGCCTCGCGTGGTGCGCACCCGCTCTTCTCGACCGGTCTCGCATCTGGCGGGCGAACCGCGGGCCACGAGGGAAGACGCCCGCCTCGGCACAACGCAGCTGTCCGCCGGCCGGGCAGCCGAGCCGCGCGCGATCCTGGACGCATGCATCGGACGCGCACGGGGGTTCCTCCTCCCATGGATGCCCGCGGCCATCATCCAGCGAGTCCCGCGCCCGGATGAGGTCCCTCCTGCCCAGCCTGGCTGTTCTGGCGGGGGTCGTGGCGCTGAGTGCCGCCGCGGCCGTCACGACGGCGCTCGCCGCCATCGCACCGTCCCGCGACTTCCTGACCGAGCATCCTCCCGGTTCCGTGGTCCGCGTCAACGCCACGGTCACCGGGACGCCCCGCGAATACACGGGCTCACCGGCGCCAGAGGAGCAGGAGGCATCGCGCGGCGTCGTCGTACCCCTGGCCGTCCACGCCGCGGACGGGAAGGCCGCAACCGCCGAACTCACGGTGTTCGCCGCCCACCCCAGGTGGGACGGCCTGCGCGACGGGGACACCGTCAACGCTGTGGTGAACGTGACGCGCACCGCGAACCCGGCGCGGCTCACTGCCCGGGCCACCTCCCCACCCACCGGATGCGATCACGGCTGCCGGGGAGCCCGGCACGGACTGCTGGACACCGTGCGCGCGAACCTGACCCGGGTGTCCGGACGGTTCGGTGCAGTGAGCGCCGGGTTGGTCCCCGGCATGACCGTGGGAGACACCTCCCAGCTGCCCGAGGCGCTGGCGCAGAGCATGAAGGACACCGGACTGACCCACCTCACGGCCGTCTCAGGGTCCAATTGCACCGTGGTGATGACCCTGACCGGGTACGCCGCCCTGACCCTGGGCGCGGGGCGGCGACTGTGCGTGGGTATCGGGCTCGCCGCGCTCGCCGGGTTCGTGCTGCTCGTGGGCCCCGATCCCTCCGTCCTGCGCGCCGGCGTCATGGGTGCACTCGGCGGGGCCGCCATGCTCAGCGGCCGCGCCGGCGTCAGCCTCAATGCCTTGTGCGCCGCCGTCACCGGCCTGGTGCTCGTGCAACCGCCCCTCGCCATCGATTTCGGCTTCATCCTCTCCGTCCTCGCGACCGCCGGCATCGTCGTGAGCGCCCGCCCCGTGACCCGCGTCCTCGCCTCCCGGATCCCCACAGCGCTCGCCGCGTGCATAGCCGTGCCCCTCGTCGCCCAACTGTGGTGCGGGCCCGCCCTGCTCGTGCTCAACCCCGCTCTGCCCCTGTACTCGTTGCCCGCCAACATGGCCGCCGCCCCTCTCGTTCCCGTGGTCACCGTCGCCGGTCTTCTTGCAGTATGCGTCCTGCTCGCGGGGCACCTGGCCTCACCCGCTCTGAGCTGGCTGCTCCCCGGCGCCCACGACGCCGCGGCGCTCGCCGGCTGGGAGCGCGCCGCCTCCCTGCCCGTGGGCGCCGCCTCGGTTCCCGCGCGGGTCATTGCGTGGCTCGCGGACGGTTTCGCCGCCCTGCCCGGTGCGCAGCTGCCCTGGCCGGGCGGTGTCCCGGGGATTGTCATCCTCACCGCGGTCACACTGCTGTTCCTCGGCATCCTGCACGGGGTGGACCACCGCCTGCGTCAGGCACCACCCATCGCGGGCACGGTCGACGCCTCATCGGCCCCGCCGCCCGAGCCCGATGCCGTATGGCGCGTTCGCGCGCGCAGGCTACGGGTACGACGTCGCGCGCTCGCGATGATCGCGTCCCTCGCGGTGGTCGTGTTGGTCGTCTTGGGTGCGGTGTGGTGGTTCCGACCGGCGCCCGCGTGGGAGTCCGTGGTGTGCGACGTCGGGCAGGGAGATGCCGCGCTGCACCGCACCGGGGAGCACAGCGCGGTGCTCGTGGATGGCGGGCCCGACCCCAGGGCTCTGCGGCGCTGTCTCGACCAGGCGGGCATCACGCACCTGGACGCGGTGATCGCCACGCACAACCACGACGACCACGTGGCCGGCCTGGAGGGGCTCTCCGATGCGGTGGATGTGGAGCGGGTGTGGTACTCCACGGCCGGGACGGAGCTACCACGCGAACTGGCACCGCTCGCGGAGAAGGCCGAGCAGCCTGCGCCCGGGGCACGACTAACCGCCGGACCGCTCACGGTCGAGGTACTCGCCCCGCGGGTCACTCCTACTGCAACGGGCGGAACCCCGCGCGCTCCCGTGCACAGCCGGGTGAGTTCGGAGGACGAGAACAATGCGTCCCTCGTCCTGCTCATCACCCGCACCGCTGACCAGGGGACCACCACCTGGTTGACCGCGGGGGACCTCGAAGCCGATGGGTACCGAGCGGCCACCAGGCTCCTGCCAACAGCAGCCGCCCCACACGCAGATGTGTTGAAGGTCTCCCACCACGGCGCGCGCAACGGTGGGACCGACATCATCAGGGACTCAGATCCCGCCCTGGCGGTGATCTCGGTGGGGGAGGGCAACAGCTACGGCCATCCCCACCCCGCAACCGTGGCGGCCCTGCAGGAGACCGGGGCGGCGGTGGCGCGCACGGACCTCAGCGGTTCGTTGTGGATCCGCAAGGAAGGGAATCAGCTCGTGGTCTCGACACGGTGACCGCGCGTCAAGCCACTGGGTGCACCGGGTTCGTCGCGTGTGGCTCACGTTTCTTGTTCCAATGCCTCACCCGTCCACACCGGGCCACGGCATGTCCCCACCCGGCGCTAGCATGAGGACCACAGCGGCGCCCTCCCATGCCGCGCGCACCTGAGGAGTTCCGATGCCCCCAGCCCGTCGCAAGGCCGCCGCGCCGCCGCAGACCTCGTGGCGGGACGTCACCCCGCAGCCGCTCGTGCTGGCCTCCGGCTCCGACGAGTACATCCTGCAGCGCATCAAGGACTCCCTGCGGGACCAGACCCGGGAGCAGCGCGGGTCGTGCGAGGTCACGGACGTCTCCGCCGCCGACTACGAGACCGGGAGCTTGGCCGTGGTCACGAGCCCCTCCCTGTTCGACGATCCCAAACTCGTGTGCGTCCACGACCTCGCGAGCATGCACGAGAACCTCCTCGCGGACGGCCTGTCGTACGTGGCCAACCCGGACCCGGACGTGACCGTGCTGTGGGAGCACTCCGGGGGTAACCGCGGCAAGAAACTACTGGACGCTCTCAAGGAGTCGGCGCTCGTCCTCGATTGCACGCCGCCCAAATCGGACCGCGACAAGACGGCCTTCGTCCTAGCCGAGTTCCGCGCGCACGGCAAACGCATCGAGCCGGACGCCGCCCGCGCCCTCGCCGCGGCCGTGGGCACGAGCACCGCGGAGCTCGCCGCCGCGTGCGCGCAGTTGATTGCGGACGGCCCGCTCACGGTGGATCACGACCTCGTGGAGAAGTACTACGGCGGGCGCGTGGAGGTCACCGCGTTCCGCGTCGCGGACGCCGCGGTGGCCGGTAACGCGGATCAGGCCCTGAAGCTGTGGCGGCAAGCCGTGGACGTGGGAGTGGACCCGGTCCCCATGGTCGCCGCGCTGGGCTCCAAGATGCGGTTGATCGCGCTGACCGCAGGATCCCGCGGGGGAGCGGGAGCACTTGCGCGGGACGTGGGCGCGGCACCGTGGCAAGTGGAGCGCGCGCAGAACGAGGCCCGCCGGTTCACCGCCGGGGACGTGGCCGCCGCCCTGCAGGCCGTGGCCGAGGCCGACGCCCAGGTCAAGGGTGCGTCCCGGTCCCCGTACTTCGCGGTGGAGCGGGCGATCACCGTGATCGCGACGTCCGGCCACCACTGAGGGGCCATCTCTGAGGGCCACCAGTGCGATCCCGGAAGACCCGGGGAAAGACTGCGGGCCCGGCACCGAGAAACGGTGCCGGGCCCGCAGGCGTCCTGTGCGGACGGGGTCAGTCGATTCAGATCTTGGCGACCTTCTTGGCCAGACCGGACTTCTTGTTGGCCGCGGTGTTCTTGTGCAGCACACCCTTGGACACGGCCTTATCGAGCTTGCGGGACGCGTTGCGCAGCGTCTCGGTCGCAGCTTCCTTGTTGCCGGACTCGACCGCGGCGTCCACCTTGCGGATCAGGGTCTTGAGCTCGGACTTGTAAGAGTTGTTGCGCAGGCGAGCCTTCTCGTTGGTGAGGATGCGCTTCTTCTGCGACTTGATGTTGGCCACGTAAAACTCCTAGAACGTTTGCGGAAGTAGGTCAGTGAGGGCTCACGGATGATCATCGACTGAGTTGTGAGAGTGGGGATGCTCGGTGGCAACCATCCGCTGTGCCCGACGACCAGCGCGGACACACAGCGATCCACTTTAGCAGATCACCGGCCGCGGCGCCGGTCAGTGGCGGGCGCGGGCGGCGAGCTCCGCGGCCACCGCGTCGAAGCGTGAGCGGGCGAGCACCGCGCCCTCCCGGCGCACGTCCTCGGGGCGCACGGGGATGATCCGGTCGATCCGGGCCTCGGACGGGCGGCCCGAGCGGTCCCAGTCGCCGGTTCCCACGTCCACGAAGTCGGGATCGTCGTGGGCCGCGGTGTCGTGGTCCTTGGAGGTGAGCATCACGCACAGCACGTACTCCCCGGCGCGGTCCACGATCAGCACGGGACGGTCCTTGCCGCGTGAGTGGTCCTCCTCGTAGGGTACCCAGGTCCACACGACCTCGCCCGGATCGGGGCGACCATCCGGGTGGGGGTCGTAGTGCGGGGTCACCGGCCCCGTCCAGTCACCGGGGTAGAGCCGGGAGGTGCCGGCGGGCGACGTCGTCGTCCCCGGCGCGGCGGCCCGATCGCGGCGCGCGTGCCCGGAGGCGTCCCGGGGCAACGGCGCGCGGCCGGCGTCCCGCCGCCCGCGCAGGGTCCGCGAGACCCGCTGGTACATCCGGTAGGCCCGCAGGCCCTGGCGCGCGAGGCGCATGAAGTCAGCCATGTGCTCATCGTAGGGGCAGCGGTTCGTCCGTTGCCGCGGAACGTGGGAAACTGGGGAGTCATCCGATCGAAAGGACCGCCCGTGTCACCGTTGGCCGTCAATCCACCGGTTCCCGCCTCGACCGACCCCTCGGTGATCAGGAACTTCTGCATCATCGCCCACATCGACCACGGCAAGTCCACCCTCGCGGACCGGATGCTGCAGGCCACGGGCGTGGTGACGCCCCGGCAGATGAAAGCCCAGTACCTGGACCGCATGGACATCGAACGCGAACGCGGGATCACCATCAAGTCCCAGGCGGTGCGGATGCCGTGGAACGTGGACGGCACGGACTACGCGCTGAACATGATCGACACGCCCGGGCACGTGGACTTCACGTACGAGGTCTCCCGGTCCCTGGCCGCGTGCGAGGCCACGATCCTGCTCGTGGACGCCGCCCAGGGGATCGAGGCGCAGACGCTGGCCAACCTGTACCTCGCGATCGAGAACGACCTCACGATCATCCCGGTGCTCAACAAGATCGACCTGCCGGCCGCGCAGCCGGAGAAGTACGCTACTGAACTCGCCAATCTGATCGGCGTGGAACCCGAGGACGTGCTCAAGGTCTCGGGCAAGACCGGTGAGGGCGTCGAGGAGCTGCTGGACACGATCGTGCGCCAGGTCCCGGCGCCCCAGGGGGTCAAGGACGCGCCGTCGCGTGCCATGATCTTCGACTCGGTGTACGACACCTACCGCGGCGTGGTGACCTATGTGCGCGTGGTGGACGGGACGCTGTCCCCGCGAGAGCGGATCCAGATGATGTCCACCGGGGCCACCCACGAGCTGCTCGAACTCGGTGTGATCTCCCCGGAGCCGGTGCCCTCGCAGGGGCTGAGCGTGGGGGAGGTGGGCTATCTGATCACGGGCGTGAAGGACGTCCGCCAGTCCCGCGTGGGTGACACGGTCACGAGCCAGACCAAGCCCGCGCAGCAGTCCCTGGGTGGGTACGAGGACCCCAAGCCCATGGTGTTCTCGGGACTGTTCCCCGTGGAGGGTTCGGACTACCCCGTGCTGCGGGACGCCCTCGAGAAGCTCCAGCTCAACGACGCCGCCCTGGTGTACGAACCCGAGACCTCCGCCGCGTTGGGCTTCGGCTTCCGTTGCGGTTTCCTGGGGCTGCTGCACCTGGAGATCACCCGCGACCGACTCGAACGCGAATTCAACCTGGACCTGATCTCCACCGCGCCCTCCGTGTCCTACAACGTGACGCTCGAGGACAACTCGGAGGAGCAGGTTACTAACCCGTCCGAGTTCCCGGAGGGACGGATCCTGGAGATCCGCGAACCCATGGTCTCGGCCACCATCCTGGTGCCGTCCGAGTTCATCGGCGCGGTCATGGAACTGTGCCAGTCCAAGCGCGGTGAGATGAAGGGGATGGACTACCTCTCCGAGGACCGCGTGGAGCTGCGCTACCGGTTGCCGCTCGCGGAGATCGTCTTCGACTTCTTCGACCAGCTCAAGTCCAAGACCCGGGGCTACGCGTCCCTGGACTGGAAGGCGGACGGCGAGCAGGCCGCGGATCTCGTGAAGGTGGACATCCTCCTGCAGGGCGAGCAGGTGGACGCGTTCAGCGCGATCACCCACAAGGACAAGGCGTACTCGTACGGCGTGCTCATGACGGGCAAGCTGCAGAAGCTCATCCCGCGCCAGCAGTACGAGGTCCCCATCCAGGCCGCGATCGGTTCCCGGATCATCGCGCGCGAGAACATCCGCGCGATCCGTAAGGATGTGCTCTCCAAGTGCTACGGCGGTGACATCTCCCGTAAGCGCAAGCTGCTCGAGAAACAGAAGGAGGGCAAGAAGCGCATGAAGATGGTGGGCCGCGTGGAGGTCCCCCAGGAGGCCTTCGTGGCCGCGCTGTCCTCGGACGAGGACACCGGGAAGGACAAGAAGAAGTAATGCCCGCCCAACCGGAGGGTGATCCCGCACCCCGGGACGGCGCGCTCCCCGCGGCATCGGTCGCCCGCGCCACCGATCGCACCCTGAGCCTGTACGTCCACGTCCCGTTCTGCGCGGTGCGCTGCGGGTACTGCGACTTCAACACCTACACCATGGACCAGCTCGGGGACGGCGTCTCCCAGCGCGACTACCACGCCGACGCCGCCGCGGAGGTCCGCTTCGCCCGGTCCGTGCTCGACGCCGCCGGGGCACCGCCGCGCGCGCTGCACAGCGTGTTCTTCGGCGGGGGTACGCCCACCCTTCTGCCCGCCCGGGAGCTCGCGCTCATGCTCGAGCAGGCCCGGGAGAGCTTCGGGCTGGCCCCGGACGCCGAGGTCACCGTGGAAGCCAACCCCGACTCGGTGAGCGAGGAGACGTTCGACGTGCTCGCCGCGGCCGGGGTTACCCGGGTGTCCTTCGGGATGCAGTCCGCGGTGCCCCACGTGCTGCGCGTGCTGGAACGCACGCACACGCCGGCGAACGTCCCGCGCGCCGTCGGCTGGGCCAAGGACCGCGGACTGGGCGCGAGCGTGGACCTGATCTACGGTACACCGGGGGAGAGCGTGGCCGACTGGCGCACCTCGTTGGAGGCCGCGCTGGCCATGGACCCCGACCACGTCTCCGCGTACTCCCTGATCATCGAGGACGGCACCAAGCTGGCCGCCCAGATCCGCCGCGGTGAGGTGCCGGACGTGGATCCGGACGACCAGGCGGAGAAGTACACGCTCGCGGACGCGCTGCTGCACGAGGCCGGGTTCGAGTGGTACGAGGTGTCCAACTGGTCCCGCGCGGCCCACGGGCGCAGCGCGGTGCAGAACCGCAGCGTGCACAACCTCGCGTACTGGCGCAATCAGGACTGGTGGGGGATCGGCCCGGGGGCGCACTCGCACAGTGACGGCGTGCGCTGGTGGAATCTCAAGCACCCGTTGCCCTACACGGCCGCCGTGCGCCGGGGTGACTCACCGGCCGTGGGCCGCGAGACCTTGGATGGCGAGACGCAGTACGTGGAACACGTGATGCTCGGGATCAGGATCCGTGAGGGACTCCCGCTCGAGGGGCTGCGCCCGGAGGGGCGGCACGCGGTGGCCGGATTGATCGCCGACGGCTGGCTGGACGGCGCCGCCGCCCTCCGCGGGTCCGCGGTCCTCACGGACGCGGGGCGTCTGATGGCCGACGCCGTGACGCGCCGCTTGCTCGACTGGTGACCGTGTCAGGAGTTGCGGGCCGCGAACTTGTCGTAGAGGTGGGTGTTGAACCGGTACTGGTGCGGTTCGCCGCGGTTGACCTTCACGCCCGCGCGCACGGAGGTGATGGCCAGGAACAGCCAGGTCACGGCGGCGATGACCGAGAAGAGCCATCCGATGAACGGGATGAGTGAGAGCACGATGCCCGCGAGGATCACCAGGGTGGGCAGCATGGTGTAGTTGGCGGCTTCCCGGGATTCCTGAGCGGTGAAGGGACCACGGTCCTTGAACACCCGGTGGATCATGTAGCTGGGCAGTACGCCCACCACGCCACCCAGGTGGGCGAGGGTGGCCCACTGCCGGTCCTGGGACACGTCCAGGGGTTGCGCCACGGGGGCCACGGACTCGAACGGAGTCTCGGCGGAGCGAGTGGAGGGGGAGGGAGCAGCGTCAGTCACGAGCGGGTGTGCCTTTCACGGGCGGTAGCCATCCGGGTCGGTGGACGCCGGTGCTCCCATCCTACGGTCGTTCCCGCGTGGCTCGCGCCGGACGACGACACCAGGCGTCACCGACGCTGAGGGTTACCGCTAACGCGGGTCACCGAAGCCGTAGACCACCGGCTGTGAGCGCCGTCGACGTCGTGGGTCACCGCAGGTCAGGCGCAGCCCGGGTCAGGAATCGGCGGCGTCCGGGGCGGTGAGGAAGTCGATGAGCTCCTCCACGCGGCCCAGCAGGGCCGGTTCGAGGTCTGCGTACGTGTTCACTCGTGCAAGGATCGCCTGCCACGCCCGCCCCACGTCCTGGGGTGTGCGGTGCGGTAGGCCCAGCGCGCGTGCCATCCCGGTCTTCCAATCCACCCCGCGCGGGATCACGGGCCACTCCCGGATCCCCAGGGCGCTGGGCTTCACGGCCTGCCAGATGTCCACGTAGGGGTGTCCGAGGATGAGCACATTGTCCCGGGCACCCGGGACCGCGAGCGCCTCCTGGGCGATCCTGGACTCCTTGGAGCCCGCGACCAGGTGGTCCACTAGGATCCCGAGCCGGCGCTGCGGGCCGGGGTGGAACTCGGCGATGGCTGAGGGGAGGTCGTCGATCCCGTGCAGGGGTTCCACCACGGTGCCCTCGACCGCGAGGTCGTGGCCCCACACCTTGGCCACGAGCTCGGCGTCGTGGTACCCCTCGACCCACACACGCGACTCCTTGGCCACGGACGCGCGCAAGTTCTCGACCTCGACCGACCCCGAACGCGTGATCCGGGGCTTGGCCGGGGCGCTGCGGGTCTCGGGCGGGCCCAGCCGCACGGGTTCGCCGTCCAGGAGGAAGCCCGGGCCCAGGGGGAAGGACTTCACGCGCCCGTGCCGGTCCTCCAGACCCACCACGCGCATCCCGCCGATGGTCTCCACGCCCACGACGGCCCCCACCCACCCGGTCTCCACGTCCTCGAGCACCATGTCCCGGGCCACGGGGACGTCCCGGGAGACGGGACCGGTGCGGGCGACGTCGGGACTGCCTAGGTCCTGGGGACCCCAGGACCAGCCGGATGCGTTCACGGGCGACTCCTCCACGTCGTGCCGCGGCGCGAGCGCGCCGCCGGGCAGGCGAATCAGCCGCGAGCGTATCAAAATCGGCCCCTGACCCACGGGCCCTTGACTGCCAGGATTAGCACTGTGAACTCTTGAGTGCCAGAATTGCCAGCAACGGGAGGTGAGACACATGGAGCATCCGCGCCGAGCGCAGATCCTGCGCGCCATCGTGGAGGACTACGTCCATTCGCGTGAACCCGTGGGGTCCAAGGCGCTCGTGGAACGCCACCGTTTACCCGTCTCCTCCGCCACGGTGCGCAACGACATGGCCGCCCTCGAGGAGGACGGGCTGATCGTGGCACCGCACACGAGCTCGGGTCGGATCCCCACGGACCGAGGTTATCGCGAGTTCGTCAATCAGATCGCAGCCCTGGAGCCCCTCACCTCCGCCCAGCGCCGCGCGATCCAGGTGTTCATGGACGGCGCCCAGGACCTGGACGACATCATGGAGCGCACCGTGCGCCTGCTCGCCCAGCTCACCCACCAGGTGGCCGTGATCCAGTATCCCGTGCGCACCGGGATCACCGTGCGCCACGTGGAACTCGTGGACGTGGGGGACGCCCGCGTGCTCGTGATCCTGATCCCCACCACCGGACGCGTGGCCCAACGCACCGTGGAACTGCCCGTCACCCTGACCGAGGCCCAGCTGCTGGAGCTGCGCGCCCACGTGCTCGCACGCCTGCTCGGCACGCCCGTGGAAGACGTCCCCGACGCCGCCGTGACCCTGCCCCCGGTCCTGCCCGAGGAACTGCGCGACGCCGGGACCGCGGTGACCGGGGCGCTCGCGGTGCTCGCAGCGGTGTCGGACGAACACCGCTTGGTGATGGCCGGGACCGCGAACCTGGCGCGCTTCAGCGGGGACTTCCCGCAGAGCATCTCCCCGGTGCTCGAGGCGCTTGAGGAACAAGTGGCCATGCTGCGATTGTTGTCCGAGATGCAGCAGGACGAACGCGGGGTCGCGGTGCGCATCGGCTCCGACCACAGCGACGACCCCCTGGCGGAGGCGTCCGTGGTGGCCACGGGTTACGGTCCGCACGCCGCGTCCAAGGTGGGAGTCGTGGGGCCCACACGCATGGACTACCCCACGACCATGGCCTCCGTGCGCGCGGTGGCCCGCTACCTGTCCAAGAACCTGGGGGCTGAGCGCACGTGAGCGCCGCCCGCCCCGCTCGACCGTAGAACCGTAGAACCGACGAAAGAAGAAACGACGACATCGTGAGCGATCACTACGAAACCCTCGGCGTGAGCCGGGACGCCAGCGCCGAAGAGATCAAGCGCGCCTACCGCAAGAAGGCCCGCAAACTCCACCCGGACGTGAACCCCTCACCCGAGGCCGCCGAGGAGTTCAAGCGCGTCTCCCACGCCAATGACGTCCTCTCCGACCCGGACAAGCGTCGTGTCTACGACGCCACAGGCAACGAGAACGGCACGGACACCGGCTTCGGCGGGGGCTTCCCCGGCACGGGCTTCGGCTTCTCCGACATCTTCGAGACGTTCTTCCAGGGCGCGGGAGCCGGTGGCCAGCGCGGCCCCCAGTCCCGCACCCGCCAGGGCCAGGACGCCCTGATCAACGTGCGGATCTCCCTCAAGGACGCCGTGTTCGGCATGGAGAAGGACATCACGGTGGACACCGCCGTCGTGTGCCCCACGTGCCAGGGCACGTGCTGCCAGCCCGGCACGAGCCCCGTGACGTGTACCATGTGCCGCGGCTCCGGCCACATGCAGTACCAGCGCCAGTCCATCCTGGGCATGGTCACCACCCAGGCCCCGTGCTCCCAGTGCAACGGCTTCGGCACCGTCATCGAGAGCCCGTGCCACGAGTGCTACGGCGAGGGCCGCGTGCGCGACCGCCGCCCCCTGACCGTGAAGATCCCCGCCGGCATCCAGTCCGGCAACCGCATCCGCCTGAGCGGCCAGGGTGAGGCCGGCACCGCCGGCGGACCCAACGGCGACCTCTTCGTGGAACTCAAGGTGGATCCGGACCCCACCTTCCTCCGCGAGGGCGACGATCTCCACGCCCGCCTGCGTATCCCCATGACCGCCGCCGCGCTCGGCACCACCGTGAGCCTCGAGACGTTCGACGGCGCTCGCACGGTGGACGTCGATCCCGGCACCCAGTCCGGTGCGACCGTCACGCTCGACGACCTGGGTGTCACCCACCTGCGGGGCAAGGGCCGCGGGGACCTCAAGGTGCACTTCGAGGTGGAGACCCCCAAGGACCTCTCCTCCGAACAGCGCGAACTGCTCGAGCAACTCGCCGAGCTGCGCGGTGAGGAAGCAGCGGACGGCACGACCGTGAACACCAACCACTCCGGTGGGTTCTTCTCCCGGTTGCGGGACCGGTTCAACGACCTGTGACCAACCCAGTCTTCCACGTCCCCGCCGAGGACCTCTCCCGGGCGCACCCGGGGGAGGTCCTGGACGTCGCAGGTCCCGAGGCCAAGCACGCGGTGACCGTGCGGCGCCTGCGCGCGGGGGAGGCCCTGGACCTCGTGGACGGGCACGGCACCCGTGCGGTGTGCACGTTCGACTCCGGGGCCAAGGACCGGATGAGCGTGACCGTCCACGAGATCCACCACGACGCCGCGCAGCAGCCGGAGTTCACGCTGGTGCAGGCACTTGCCAAGGGGGACCGGGACCTGCAGGCCGTGGAGGCCGCCACGGAACTCGGGGTCTCCCGGGTGATCCCGTGGCAGGCGGAACGCAGCATCGTGCGCGTCCACGCGGACCGCGCGGCCAAACTCATGGCCAAGTGGGACTCCACCCTGGCCGCGGCGGCCAAGCAGTCCCGGCGCGCCCGCTGGCCCGAACGCGGTGACTGGGTGGACACCGCGGGTCTGGCCCGGCTGATCGCTGCGGAACCCCAGATGCTGTGGCTCGTGCTGCATGAATCGGCGAGCCCACGCTGGTCCACCCCGGACGTGACCCGGTGGGGCGATCGGTCCCGGATCGCGGTGATCGTGGGCCCGGAGGGAGGGATCGGTGTCGGAGAGCTCGAGGCGTTGTGCGCCGCCGGTGCTCAGCCGATGCGCCTGGGGACCACTGTCATGCGATCGTCCACCGCGGGACCCGCGGCACTGGCCGCGCTGCACGCGGTGCTCGGGCTCTGGGACTGACCCGGGACCCGATGGGGAGGGCTCAGTCCCCGGCGCGCACCGTGATCGTGTGATCGTCGGACACGGTGGTGCCGGAATCGTCCGTGCCGCTCACGCGCACGGTGTACGTCCCGGGGTCGAGCGTGACACTCGTGCGTAGTTCCGTGCCCGTGGTCGGATCTGAGCCGGGGGAAGCGGGTGCGATGTTCCCACTGTGCACGACGCGGTCGTCCTCGAGCACCTCCCAGCGGGCGTCACGCACCGAGGGCAGCACGCGGGCGAAGACCGTCACGGGGCTCTTGGGTTCCGCCCCGGTCTGGGGGTCCACGAGCCACACGGGCGCGGCCAGTGCGGGGTCACGCGTGAGCGGGGCATGAAGTTCCACGGCTCCGAAGGCCTTGTACCCGCTCTGCCCGTTCACGAGGACCCGCACCTCCTTGGCCGTGGACGAGTCCAACAGCCCGGCGGTCACGGCCGCCGCGGAGACCGTGTACACCATTTGCTGCAGTGCAACCCGCGCGTCCTGCGGGGAGAGTTGGGAGGCGAACGCGGCGGCGGGCAGGTCCACGGTGATGGTTCCGTCCGGGGACACGGAGGTGCCCACGGTGTCCACGGCGGACCACAGGGAGCGGTAGTCCGGGTCCGCGGGGGTGGCCGAGGTGACCATGAGCGCCGCCTGGGCCACGGGGTCGGTCGTGTCCTGGGAGGTCGGGGTGCGGAACTCGCGGAACAGGTAGCGCGATTGGTCCCCGGTGCCCACCCAGTACACGGGGGCCTGTTCGGTGGCCACGCCTTCCATCGCGGTGTCCGTGTTCATGGGCGCGGAGGCGATCCCGGGGGCGGCTTCGGAGTTGTGGTCCGGTCGGTCGGCGGCGGTCCCGCACGAGGCCACGACCGCGGCGAGCAACACGGCGAGCGCCCCCGTCGCGGCGCGCCGAAGTCCGCCGGGCGCGGTGGCGCGACGACGCTGCGGCTCGGTCGTTCCTGCGGGATTTTTCACGGCTACACAACTTACCCACCGGGAGCCACGGGCGCTAACGTCGCACGTGGATCCGGGCGGACCGTTATTGGATTGCAACCTGCGGCGCGCGAGCCCGTCGGTCCCGGCGGGTCCGGGTCCGCGCGCACCGGTAGGCTGGACCCGATGAGCGAACCAACCGAAGGGACCGAGGCACTGAGCACTCCGCCCACCGAACGAACCCGCGTCACCGTGCACGTACCGGATCGGGAGACCGCCGTCCGGACCTTGGGCCACGGGGACGCGACCTTGCGTCTGCTCGAGCAGCAGTTCCCGGCCGTGCGGATGACCGTGCGGGACCTGGACGTGGCCCTCGAGGGGCCCGTGATCGACACCCGCCTGGCCGCCTCCCTGCTCGAGGAACTTCTCGCGATGGCGCTGCGCGGCACCGAGATCACCGAACGCACGGTGCTGCGAGTGGCCCGCATGATGCGTGACGCCCAGGACCTGCGCCCGTCGAGCGCGCTGTCCACGAGCATCCTCTCCACCCGCGGCAAGACCATCCGGCCCAAGACCGTGAACCAGAAGACCTACGTGGACGCGATCGACGAGCACACCGTGGTCTTCGGGATCGGGCCCGCCGGTACCGGCAAGACGTACCTGGCCATGGCCAAGGCCGTGCGCGCCCTGCAGGCCAAGGAGGTCAACCGGATCATTCTCACGCGTCCCGCGGTGGAGGCCGGCGAGCGACTGGGCTTCCTCCCGGGTTCGCTCAACGACAAGATCGACCCCTACCTGCGTCCCCTCTACGACGCCCTGCACGACATGATGGACCCCGAGTCCATTCCGCGGCTCATGGAGGCCGGGACCATCGAGGTCGCCCCGCTGGCCTACATGCGCGGGCGCACCCTCAACGACGCCTTCGTGATCCTCGACGAGGCCCAGAACACCACCCCGGAACAAATGAAGATGTTCCTCACCCGTCTAGGCTTCGGCTCACGGATCGTGGTCACCGGTGACGTGACCCAGGTGGACCTGCCCGGGACCACCAAGTCCGGACTGCGCCAAGTCCAACACGTGCTCGGGAAGATCGACGACATCGCGTTCTGCGAACTGACCTCCGCGGACGTGGTGCGCCACGAACTCGTGGGCGAGATCGTGGCCGCCTACGACCGGTTCGACACCACCAACCGCCACCGCGTGGAACGAGCCCGCCGCAAGGACGAACGCCGAGCGGCGTCGTCCGAGCGCACCGGGGGAGACACCCCGTGAGCGTGGCCTTCGACCTGCCCTGGGACACCCCCGCCGAACAGGCCGAGCTGCCCACTGCCTACCGCGCCGTGGACACCGACCAGCTCGAGGCCCTCGTGGACCTCGCCTTCACCCGCTGGCACCTGCACCCCGACACCGAGGTCAGCATCGCCGTAGTGGACGAGACCCGCATGGCCGAACTGCACGAACAGTGGCTGGACCTGCCCGGAGCCACCGACGTCATGTCCTTCCCCATGGACGAACTGCGCGAGGGCACCCCCGACGACCCTAGCCTGGGCGTCCTCGGGGACGTCGTACTGTGCCCACCCGTGGCCGAACGCCAGGCCGCGGCCGCCGGCCACAGCACCCAGGACGAACTGTGCCTGCTCACCACCCACTCCCTGCTGCACCTGCTGGGCCACGACCACGCCCACGAGGACGAACGCGCCCGCATGTTCACCGCCCAGCGCTCGCTGCTCGAGGAGTTCCTGGGCCGGGACGCGCCCGTGGAGACCATGACGTGAGGCGCCGCACCGCCTCCGACCCCCGCACCGACTGAACGACCGAGGACCCGCGATGACCCAGCCCACTGAACAGCCCGCTGACTTCCGCGCCGGTTTCGCCGTGTTCGTGGGCCGGCCCAACGTGGGCAAGTCCACGCTGACCAATGCGCTCGTGGGGCGCAAGGTCGCGATCACGTCCAACCGTCCGCAGACCACGCGGCACACCATCCGCGGGATCGTGCACCGCACCGACGGTCAGTTGATCCTCGTGGACACCCCCGGCCTGCACCGTCCGCGCACGCTGCTCGGTCAGCGGCTCAACGACGTCGTGGCCCAGACCCTGGGTGAGGTGGACGTGATCGGGTTCTGCGTGCCCGCGGACCAGAAGGTGGGCCCGGGGGACCGGTACATCGCCCAGCAGGTCGTCGCCGCCGTCGGGCGCACCCCCGTGGTCGCGATCGTGACCAAGGCGGACCTCGTCCCCCAGCAGCGCCTCGCCGAACAGCTCGTGGCCGTGAGCGAGCTCGGGCGCGAGGTCGTCACCGAGGAGCGCGCCCAGCGCGACGCACGACGACGACGTCGCGACGCGGCGCCGTCCGCCAAGGGCACCGGCGGTCGCCCGGCCGCGCAGCGCACCGAGGACACGCCGGCCGGATGGGCCCACGTGATCCCCGTGAGCGCGGCGGACGGCTTCCAGATGGACGAGATCGCCGAGCTGCTCGTGTCGCTGATGCCCGTCTCCCCACCCCTGTACCCGGAAGGGGACCTCACCGACGAGCCGGAGGTCACCATGATGGGCGAACTCATCCGCGAGGCTGCGCTCGAGGGCGTGCGGGACGAACTGCCCCACTCGCTCGCCGTGGTCGTGGACGAGGTCTCCGAACGTGAAGGCCGCTCACCGGACAACCCCATGCTGGACGTCCACGCGAGCCTGTACGTGGAACGGGACTCCCAGAAGGCCATCGTGATCGGCAAGCGCGGTGCGCGACTGCGCGAGATCGGGACGCGCGCCCGAGCCCAGATCGAGTCTCTACTGGGCACCCGGATCTACCTGGACCTGCACGTCAAGGTCGCCAAGGAATGGCAACGGGACCCCCGAGAGCTGTCCAAGCTCGGGTTCTGACCGGACACACACCACACGTCAACCCGGTGCCGTAGCCTGACCCACCAGTCAGGGCCGCACGCCCCCCCCCGATCCGAGACCCCAGGAGACGTCACCGGTGGATCCCAGCTCAGCACCACGCCGGAGCCGCCGGAGTTCGCGTACGAGCCCGCCGTGGAGTACGCACCCCGCCCGCCGCATGGATCGCGACGGCGAGGCGTACGACCTGCGCCAGACCGGACGTCATCACCGCGCCCATGTCCACCGCTCCTCGGTGCGCAGGATCGCCGTGATCCTGGCCGTGTTCGGGCTGCTGGCCGTACTCGGCATCGGCGGGATCGCCGCGCTGCGCCTGACCGGCAACCTCACCTCGAGCCCCCTGAACCTCTCCGACGGTGCCGAGAACGTGGACGACGGCCCCCTGGACATCCTCGTCATGGGCTCGGACACTCGCCACGGTCAGGGCAACAGCGAATACGGCAGCGAGGACGACGCCGAGGGCCGCACCGACGTCATGATGCTCGTGCACGTGACCGCGAACCGCGACGCCGTCACCGTGGTCTCCTTTCCCCGGGACCTCATGGTCAGGATCCCGCAGTGCACGGACCCCAAGAGCGGCACCGTGTACCCGGCCACGACCGGGATGCTCAACAGTGCGGTGGAACACGGCGGCCCTGGGTGCACCGTGGCCGCGATCAACCGACTCACCGGCGTGGACATCGACCACTTCATGCTCGCCGACTTCAACGCCGTCAAGGAACTCTCCAGCGCCGTGGGCGGTGTGCAGGTGTGCGTCAACGAACCCGTGGATGACCCCAAGTCCGGGCTGCGTCTGCCCGCCGGGATCTCCTCCGTGGAGGGCGAACAGGCACTCGCGTTCCTGCGTTCCCGCGCGGCGTTCGGCAACGGTGGGGACGAGGCCCGCATCCGCTCGCAGCAGTCGTTCCTGGCGTCCCTCACGCGCAAGATCCAGGCGGACGGGACGCTCACCAACCTCCCGCAGCTCTACCACATCGCCGAGGTGATGACCCAAAACCTGCACGTGGACCAGGGGTTGACCTCCATCCCCACCCTCGTGGGCATGGCCGGTGCGCTCAACGGCATCGATCCCGGCCGGATCGCGTTCGTGACCGCGCCGTCCGAGCCCTACCCGCAGGACCCCAACCGGTTGCAGCTGGACGAGAAGGCCGCCGAGCGGCTCTTCGAGACCCTGCGTCGGGACGTGTCCGTCACGGAGGCCCGCGACGCGCCGTCGGCGTCCCCCGGGCCCTCCCACGCGATGGGGGAGACCGCCACCCCCGCGCCGAGTGCCGCGCACCCCACGGAGCCGGCGGCATCGCCCACCGCGACCGGCCCCGCCGTGGACCCGTCGCTCGTGCCGATCACGGTGAGCAACCGCACGGACGCCGGGGGCCGGGACTACCAGCTCGTGAGCGTGCTCGAACGCGCCGGCTACGACCAGGCGCGTACCGCGTCCTCCGGCACCCAGCTCGCGGCCACGCAGATGTTCTACAACCCCAACTGGGCGCTGGCCGCGGACGACGTCGCCGCTGTCCTGAACGTCTCACCGAGCCAACTCGTGGCGAGCTACGACGTGCCCGGGATCGAGGTCGCGGTGGGCCAGGACTTCCGTAGCGGTGACACGATGGACCGCAACGCCGCCCTGCCCGACGACCTGCAGGGCCAGACCGCGGAGCAGTTCACGTGCCAGGAGACCGCGGCGGGGTAACGATCCGGTGTGCCAGCGACCTAGTGGTACGTTGGATCACATGCGGCAAGGGATGACGCTACTCCTGCTTACGTGCCGCAGCGGGGCCTGAACCGATCCTCACGGCCGACCACCCGCTGCGGAGTTCCGTGGTGCCGGCCCACAAGCTTCTGATCGAAAGGCCCCCGTCCCATGAAGAATTTGCAGCGTCCCTCCGGAATGCCCGTCCACAAGTACACCCCGTACCACCAGAACTTCCCGTTCGACATGTCCGACCGCACGTGGCCGGACAAGGTGGCCACCACGGCCCCGCGCTGGTGCGCCGTGGACCTGCGGGACGGAAACCAGGCGTTGATCGACCCCATGGACTCCGAGCGCAAACTGAAGATGTTCCAGTTGCTGGTGAAGATGGGCTACAAGGAGATCGAGGTGGGCTTCCCGTCCGCCTCGCAGATCGATTTCGACTTCGTGCGCACCCTGGTCGAGGACGACCTGATCCCGGAGGACGTCTCCATCCAGGTGCTCACGCAGTCCCGCGAGCACCTGATCGAGCGCACGTACGAGGCGATCGAGGGCGCACCGCACGCGATCGTGCACCTGTACAACTCCACGTCCACCCTGCAGCGACGCGTGGTCTTCGACCGCGACATGGACGGCATCGTGGACATCGCCCTGACCGGTGCCAGGTTGTGCCGCAAGTACGAGGAACAGCTCAAGCACACCGACGTCACGTACGAGTACTCCCCGGAGTCCTACACGGGCACCGAGCTCGAGTTCGCCGCGCGGATCTGCAACGAGGTCGCCGAGACCTTCGAGGTGGGTGACGGTCGCAAGATGATCATCAACCTGCCCGCGACCGTGGAGATGGCCACTCCCAACATCTACGCCGACTCGATCGAGTGGATGGGCCGGCACCTGTACCACCGCGACGACATCATCCTGTCGCTGCACCCCCACAACGACCGCGGGACCGGTGTGGCCGCCGCCGAGCTGGGCTACCTGGCCGGGGCGGACCGGATCGAGGGGTGCCTGTTCGGCAATGGCGAGCGCACCGGCAACGTGGACCTGGTGACCCTGGGGTTGAACCTGTTGACCCAGGGCGTGGACCCACAGATCGACTTCTCGGACATCGAGGAGATCCGCCGCACGGTGGAGTACTGCAACCAGTTGCCCGTGCCCGAGCGCAGCCCGTACGGCGGTGACCTGGTCTTCACCGCGTTCTCCGGTTCCCACCAGGACGCGATCAAGAAGGGCTTCGAAGCCATGCAGCGGGACTCGCAGGAGCGGGGCGTGGACATCGATGACATGGAATGGGCCGTCCCGTACCTGCCGGTCGACCCCAAGGACGTGGGCCGCAGCTACGAGGCCGTGATCCGCGTGAACTCCCAGTCCGGCAAGGGTGGCGTGGCCTATCTGCTCAAGAGCGAGTACGGCATCGACCTGCCCCGCCGGGCCCAGATCGAGTTCTCCGGGGTCGTGCAGAAGTACACCGAAACCTCGGGGTCGGAGGTCACCGCGCAGCAACTGTGGAAGATTTTCACCGACGAGTACCTGCCCGCCAAGGACGGCGGCGGCGAGCTGTGGGGTCACTACCGCATCACGTCCATCTCCACCCATGCCGAGGACGAGGGCAACACGGTCCTGGAAATCGGCCTGGACGTGGGCGGCGAGCACCACGAGCGCGCCGCGCACGGCACCGGGCCCATCGACGCGCTGATTCAGCTGTTCAACGCGGAAGGCGTGGACGTGCGCCTGCTGGACTACACCGAGCACACGCTGTCCGCGTCCGCGAACGCGCAGGCCGCGAGCTACGTGGAGCTCGCCGTGGGTGACCGCGTGCTGTGGGGTGCGGGGATGGACAACAACACCACGCGAGCGTCCCTGAAGGCCGTGATCTCTGCGGTCAACCGCGCCGTGCGTGACGCGCAGTTGGCCCAGCAGGACTGAGCGCGCTCCTTTCCTTCTCCGACGACTCCGCTGCGGGCACCCGGATGCGCCGCAGCGGAGTCGTGTCCGGGGTAGGTGACACAATGACCCGATGGCCCGTTCAACCTTCGCATCGCGCAGCTATCGGGACGACGCCGTGGTGCTGCGCACCTACGACCTCGGTGAAGCGGACCGGATCGTGATCCTGCTGACGGCCGAGAACGGCCAGGTCCGGGCGGTGGCCAAGGGGGTGCGGCGCACCAAGTCGCGGTTCGGTGCGCGCCTGGAACCCTTCCACGTGGCCCAGGTGCAGCTCGTGCACGGACGGAACCTGGACATCGTGTCGCAGGCCATCGGCAAGCGGGCATACGGGCAGAACATCGTGGCCGACTACGAAAAATACACCGCCGCGGCGGCCATGGTCGAGACCGCGGAGAAACTCACCGCGGACGACTACGACACCGCAGTCCAGCACTATCAGTTGCTCGTGGGAGCGCTGTCCGCCCTCGCGCGTGGTCTGCACGAGCCGGGGCGCATCCTGGACTCTTATCTGCTACGCGCCGTGGCCCTGGCCGGTTGGACGCCCAGTTTCGTGGACTGCGCACGGTGCGGGGCTCCCGGGCCCCATCGCTCGTTCTCCGCGGCCCTCGGCGGTGCGGTGTGTCCTCAGTGCCGTCCGCCGGGATCCGCCGCGCCCAATGCGGCCACGTTCGTGTTGCTGGACGGGCTGCTGCGCGGGGACTGGTCCACGATCGACGCCGCCGACACCAAGACCGCGCGCGCAGCTGCCGGGTTCGTGGCGGCGTACATCCAATGGCACATGGAGCGCACGGTGCGTTCTCTGGCCCTCGTGGATCGAGGGGACGGCTGAGGCGGGGAGTGCCCGCTACTCGGTGGGAAGTTCTAGGGTGGGGGAGGACCACCTCGTCGCTTCTCGAAAGGATCCCCGCATGAGCCGCTTCGCCCCGCCGCCGCCCCATCCCAGCGGTGCCACGGTGCCCGCTCTGGATCGCGATGCCATTCCCCGACATCTGGCCCTCGTGATGGACGGCAACGGCCGCTGGGCCAACGACCGCGGACTGCCGCGTACCGAGGGGCATCGGGAGGGTGAGCGAGCCCTCATGGAGGTCGTCGCGGGAGCCATCGACCTGGGGATCCCGTACGTGTCCGCGTACGCGTTCTCCACGGAGAACTGGAAACGGTCCCCGGCCGAGGTCGCGTTCCTGATGAACTTCACGGGGGACGTGATGTCCCGCCAGCTGCCCACGTTCAAGGAATGGGGGATCAAGGTGCGGTGGGCAGGGCGGCGCCCCCGCCTGTGGAAGTCCGTGATCAACCGACTGGAGACCGCGGAGCGCGAGACCCAGGACAACGATGTCATCACGCTGACCATGTGCGTGAACTATGGCGGTCGCGCGGAGATCGCCGACGCCGCGGTCGCGATGGCTCGGGATGTCCAGGAGGGGCGGCTCACGCCCGGGTCGATTACCGAGGACATGGTCCAGCGGTACCTGGATGAGCCCCAGTTGCCGGACGTGGACCTGTTCCTGCGGTCCTCGGGAGAACAGCGGCTGTCCAATTTCATGCTGTGGCAGTCCGCATATGCGGAAATGATGTTCCTGGATATCCTGTGGCCGGACATGGACCGCCGTGTGCTGTGGCGTGCGGTAGAGGATTACGCTCACCGCAACCGTCGATACGGGGGAGCGATGGATCAGACGGCCCCGGCCACGGGGGAGTAACCACAGGATTGGGCCCTCAGTATCTAGAGTTTCAACTGAATATTGATACTTATAGTTCGAGTTGAGATTGAGACTGTATCTGACTGAACTCGCCTTCCCGTCGTACTAGCGCCCACGTGGCGTACCCGCCGGTGATGCGCCCGAGGTGGTCCGGGAGCGGGCATCCCGTGTGAAAAACTGGCCCCATGCGCGTGTACCCCGCTTTCTTCAATCTCATTTTCTCCTGGATGGACCCGGAACTCGCCCACACCGTGGGGTTCGCGGGGATCAAGCTGGCCCGCCGTGTGGGCCTGGGGCGGGTGCTGCACCGCCTCACCCGCCCGGATCCGGGCAACGAGGTCCATGTCATGGGGCTCACCTTCCCGTCCCCATTCGGTCTGGCCGCGGGTTTCGACAAGGGCGCTACCGGTACCCACGCGTTGACGGACCTCGGCTTCGGCCACGTGGAGATCGGCACGGTCACGGGCCAGGGTCAGCCGGGCAATCCCCGTCCGCGGCTGTTCCGCCTGGTCGAGGATCGCGCCGTGATCAATCGTATGGGCTTCAACAACGACGGCGCGGAGGCCGTGGCCCCGCGAGTGGCCTCGGCACTGCAGAGCCTCGCCCAGGACGCCGCCCGTACGCATCGTGCGCGCCCCGTGGTGGGCGTCAACATCGGCAAGACCAAGGCCGTGGGTCTCGAGGACGCCACGGACGACTACGTGCGCAGCACCCGCGTGCTCGCCCCGTATGCGGACTACCTCGTGGTCAACGTCTCCTCCCCGAACACCCCCGGACTACGCCAACTCCAGGAACTCGACGCGCTGCGACCGCTGTTGCGAGCCGTGCGGGAGGAAGCGGACCGGGTCACGTCGTGGCACGTGCCGCTGCTCGTCAAGATCGCCCCGGACCTCGCGGACCAGGACGTCCTCGCGGTCGCGGACCTGGCCCGGGACTTGGGGCTGGACGGCATCGTCGCGACAAACACCACGATCGCCCGCGACGGGCTCGGTCTGCGCAGCGACGCACAGGACGTGATCGCGTGTGGAGCCGGCGGACTCTCGGGGGCGCCCCTGCGGCGTCGTTCCCTCGAGGTGCTCAAGCTGCTGCGAGGTCACGTGGGGGAGGACCTCGT
>NZ_DDIY01000005.1:292038-296165 GCF_002338785.1 Kocuria sp. UBA1838
GCGTTCCTGTACGAGGGGCCGTTCTGGGCGGCGCGGATCAATCGCGGCCTGCGCCGTGCCGCACGGCGCACCTCGCACTGAGGACCCACGGAACCGATGGAACGAGGGGCCGGCCCATCATGGTGGGCCGGCCCCTCGCGGGTTCTGCGGGTGTTACTCGGGACGCTCGCCCCGGCGCACCTGCGGCTTGGGCAGGCGCATGCGGCGCATCGTAAAAGTACGCATCGCGGCGTACCAGCGGGTGCCGGGCTGGACGGTGCCGAACGTGCGGCGCAGTGCCGCGTGCAGTCGGTTGGACATGATGATCGCGTCGATCACGCACAGGATGATGTAGCCGTACACGACCCAGATCAGTGTGATGGCCACGGACTGCACCGGCAGGAACATCAGGACCAGGATCAGCAGCAGGAAGATCAGCACGTACTCGCCGATGTTGAACCGGGAGTCCACCCAGTCCCGGGCGAAACGGCGCTGGGGCCCGGCGTCCCGCGGGCCCAGGTAGCGTTCGTCTCCGGCGGCCATGCCGGCCTGTGCCTGGGCGCGCCGTTCCCGTTCCGCGATCCTGGACTCGGCTTTGGCGGCCTTGCGGTCCTCCGGGATCAGGGGTCGGCGACGCGCGGCCTCCTGCTCCTTGCGGGTGGGGGTGGGGCGGCCTTTTTTGCCCTCGGGCGTCCTCCCGCCACCGGGCTGCCCACCGCGGTCGGTGGGGACGGCGGGATCGGCCGTGGCGCGCGCGCCCACGGCGGTGGATCCCGAGGATTCAGCTGACTTCTTGCGTCGAAACACCCGACAAGCCTACCGGAGTGCCACGACGTCACCGCGCGCGTGACAGGAGGCAACCGAACGGGCTTGCCACGGTGCGCGCCGAGCTCCCGCCGTTAGGCTGGGCCCATGGCTACTGACTTCACACGTCCCAGCTCCGACACCGTCGATGCCCTCCGGGCGAGCGTGGACGGTTCCCGGGACATCCTGCTGGAAGAACTCGGCTCCCTCGTGGCGATCCCCGGCATCGCGTGGGACTCGTTCGACGCCGCCGACCTCGAGCGCAGTGCCGAGGCCGTGGCCGGTCTGCTCCGGGGCCTGCCTTTCGACAGCGTGGAGATCCTGCGCGAGCCCCGCGGGGACGCTGCGGGGCACCCCGCCGTCGTCGCTCGCAAGGCCGCGGCACCCGGGTACCCCACGATCCTGTTGTACGCCCATCACGACGTCCAACCCCCGGGCAAGCGTGAACTGTGGAACACCGAGCCGTTCGAGGCCGTGGAGAAGGACGGTCGGCTCTGGGGTCGCGGCGCGGCCGACGACAAGGCCGGCGTTATGGTGCACGTGGGCGCGCTGCGCGCGTTCTTCGAGCGCATCGGCGAGCGCCCGGGCCTGGGTGTGACCGTGTTTATCGAGGGCGAGGAGGAGGCCGGTTCGCCCGGTTTCGAGGACTTCCTGGCCGCGCACCGGGACAAGCTCGCCGCGGACGTCATCGTGATCGCGGACTCCGCGAACTGGGAAGTGGGCGTCCCGGCACTGACGACGAGCCTGCGCGGCGTCGTTGGAGGGATCGTGGAGGTCAGCGTGCTGGACCACTCGGTGCACTCCGGCATGTTCGGCGGGCCCGTTCTGGACGCACCCACGCTGCTGTCGCGACTGATCGCGACCCTGCACGACGACGACGGCGCCGTGGCCATCGCGGGGCTGCTGAGCGAGGACGACACGGACGTGGACTACGACGAGGACCGCTTCCGCGAGGACGCCGGCGTGTTGGACAGTGTGCAACTTGCCGGGCGCGGCTCGATCTCGTCGCGGTTGTGGACCCAGCCGGCGCTGTCCGTTACGGGGATCGACGTCACCGATGTCGCGACCGCCTCCAACACCATCGCGGCCACCGCGCGCGCCAAGCTGAGCCTGCGGATTGCTCCTGGCCAGGACGAGCGGGAAGCGGGGGAGGCGCTGCGCAAGCACGTGGAGGACAACGCCCCGTTCGGCGCGCACGTGAGCTTCGCACTCGAGGAGACCGGCCCCGCCTTCCGTGCGGACACCGGTGCCGTGAGCTCGCAGATCGCCCTGTGGGCCTTCGAACAGGCGTGGGGGCGCCCGGCCGTCACGGCGGGGATGGGCGGATCCATCCCCTTCACCGCGACCCTCACCCGGGCGTACCCTGAGGCACAGATCCTGATCACCGGTATCGAGGACCCGGACACCCGGGCCCACAGCGCCAACGAATCCCTGCACATCGGGGACTTCCTGCACGCCGTCACCGCCGAGGCCCTCGTGCTCGCGGCGCTGGCCCAACAGGGAGAGCGCAGCGCGGAATGATTCCCCGCGCCGGCGCGTTCCACCAGGCAGAAGGGATCCACCGAACCCGGGGTCGCAACCCCGCGTCGCACAGAAAGTGAGCACCATGAGCGTCACCACCGACAACGAGACCACCCAGGACATGCCCACCCACGAGGTCCTGCTCACGGACACCGCGGCCCAGAAGGTCCGCGACCTGCTCGAGCAGGAGGGGCGCACCGACCTGCGGTTGCGCGTCGCCGTGCAGCCGGGCGGCTGCTCCGGGCTGATCTACCAGCTGTATTTCGACGAGCGCGTCCTCGACGGCGACCACGTCCGCGGCTTCGACGGCGTGGAGGTCATCGTGGACAAGATGAGCGTCCCGTACCTGAGCGGGTCCACCGTGGACTTCGAGGACTCCATCTCTAAGCAGGGCTTCTCGATCGACAACCCCAACGCGCAGGGCTCATGCGCGTGCGGTGACTCGTTCCACTGATCGATCGCACCGAACAGGGGTGCGTTCGGATCCTCAGGGGGTCCGTGCGCACCCCTTTTTCGTGCCCGCTCGAGGGGCTCATCGGTGCACGTAGGGGAGGGGATCGGCGGGGTCTGCCGACGGCCCCGCTCGCGACACGGCGCGCTGACACAGTGTCAGCGGATCCGGGGGCGGAGGGGTAAGCTTCCTAGGGAGAACCATCCACGGGCAACGCGTCCATTGTGCCCACGCGCAGGACCGATGCGGAACCCACACACACAAAGAGGAAGGGCCGTCTGTGAGTTCGCAAACTCGAACCGGCAGCCGCCGCGGCCGAGCGCTCAAGGCCTCGGCAGTGGCAGTCCTGGCGACGATCTCGCTCACCGCTTGCTCGGAGCAATCGAAGCTGGGCTTCTTGCCCACCGAACGGGGCACCACCGACAACGCCGATCAGGTCATCGACTTGTGGATCGGGTCGTGGATCGCGGCGCTCGGCGTGGGTCTCGTGGTGTGGGGTCTGATGCTCTGGTGCATGGTCGCCTACCGGCGTCGTAAGAACGAGACCGGCTACCCCCGCCAGCTCGCGTACAACGCCCCACTGGAGATCTTCTACACGATCGTCCCGATCGCCCTGATCGTGACCCTCTTCTTCTTCTCGTACCGCGCGCAAACGGCCATCACGGACCGCTTCGAGAACCCGGACGTCAAGATCCAGGTGTACGGCAAGCAGTGGGCGTGGGACTTCAACTACCTGGACGACAACGTCCACTACCAGGGCATCCAGGCGCACCTCACGGGGGAGCCCGGCGTCGAGGAGACCCTGCCCACCCTGTACCTGCCGGCCGACAGCAAGGTCGAGCTGGAGATCACGTCCCGCGACGTCATCCACTCGTTCTGGGTGCCCGCCTTCCTCGAGAAGATCGACATGATCCCGGATCGCACCAACTACATGAGCTTCACCACCGGCCGCGAGGGTACCTTCGCCGGCAAGTGCGCCGAGCTGTGCGGTGAGTACCACTCCGAGATGCTCTTCAACGTGGCCGTCGTGAGCCAGCAGGAGTACGACGCCCAGATGCAGCGCCTGCGCGACGAAGGCAACACGGGCATCCTCGGGGACGAGTACAACCGCAACCCGAACCTCAACGAAACGTCCAACAACTAGGGGATAGGCAATGTCTACGCTCGAATATTCGCGGGACGACGCGGCCACGACCGCACCCCGCGTTGTCCCACGGTCCAAGGGCCGGGTGATCGTCAACTGGCTCACCTCGACCGACCACAAGACCATCGGGTACATGTACCTGATCTCGTCCTTCATCTTCTTCTGCGCCGGTGGCGTGATGGCTCTGCTGATCCGGGCCGAGCTCTTCCAGCCGGGCATGCAGATCCT
>NZ_DDIY01000005.1:296352-304643 GCF_002338785.1 Kocuria sp. UBA1838
CCGCTGTTCATCGGTTTCGCCAACGTGATCGTGCCCCTGCAGCTCGGTGCGCCGGACGTGGCCTTCCCCCGTCTGAACGCCCTCGCGTTCTGGTTCTTCCTCTTCGGCTCGCTCATCGCGGTATCCGGGTTCATCTCCCCGCAGGGCGCGGCCTCCTTCGGATGGTTCGCCTACGCGCCACTGAACAGCACGACATTCAGTCCGGGCGTTGGTGGTGACCTATGGGTCTTCGGCCTGGTCCTGCAGGGCTTCGGCACCATCATGGGTGGCGTGAACTTCATCACGACCATCGTGTGCATGCGTGCGCCGGGTATGACCATGTGGCGCATGTCCATCTTCACCTGGACCACGCTGATCACCTCCATGCTGATCATCATGATCTTCCCGCCGCTGGCCTCCGCCCTGTTCGCACTGGGTATGGACCGGCGACTCGGCGGCCACGTGTTCGACGCCGAGAACGGTGGCGCCATCCTGTGGCAGCACCTGTTCTGGTTCTTCGGTCACCCCGAGGTCTACGTGTTGGCCCTGCCGTTCTTCGGCATCGTCTCGGAGATCGTCCCGGTGTTCTCCCGCAAGCCGATCTTCGGGTACAAGGGTCTCGTCTTCGCGACCATCGCAATCGCGGCGCTGTCCGTGACCGTGTGGGCGCACCACATGTACGTGACCGGCGCGGTGGCCCTGGGCTTTTTCTCCTTCATGACCATGATGATCGCGGTGCCCACCGGCGTGAAGTTCTTCAACTGGATCGGCACCATGTGGCAGGGGTCGCTGACGTTCGAGACGCCCATCCTGTGGGTGCTCGGCTTCCTCTTCACCTTCCTGTTCGGTGGTCTCACGGGCATTATCCTGGCGACGCCGCCGCTCGACTTCCACGTCTCCGACACCTACTTCGTGGTGGCGCACTTCCACTACGTGATCTTCGGAACCATCGTGTTCGGCATGTTCGCGGGCTTCTACTTCTGGTGGCCCAAGTTCACCGGCAAGATGCTCAACGAGCGGATCGGCAAGATCCACTTCTGGCTGCTGTTCGTGGGCTTCCACATGACGTTCCTGATCCAGCACTGGCTGGGTGTGGACGGCATGCCGCGTCGTTACGCCGACTACCTGCCCGAGGACGGGTTCACCTGGATGAACCAGTTCTCGACCATCGGTTCCATGCTGCTGGGCGTGTCCATGATCCCGTTCTTCTGGAACGTGTACACCACCCACCGCAACGCCAAGAAGGTGGAAGTGGACGACCCGTGGGGCTTCGGTGGTTCCCTCGAGTGGGCCACCTCCTGTCCGCCCCCGCGTCACAACTTCACCTCGTTGCCTCGGATCCGTTCCGAGCGCCCCGCGCTGGATCTCCACCACCCGGAGCTCTCGGCGTTCTCCAGCCAACAATATGAGGCCGAGACCCCCCTGGTGGGCGGCACCGGAAGGAACGGACGATGAGCGCAACTATCAAGACGTTCCTGCTGCTCGGTGTGTTCTGCACCGTGGTGGGCCTGGTGTATGGATTCGTCACCGAGTTCCAGGAACTCGCCGGATTCCCCGCACTGCTGGCCGTGGCCGCAATGAGCTTCATGCTCGTGGTCTACCTCTGGCTCGTGCAGCGCTCCACCGGGGGCACGCTCCCGGAGGACCGCGAGGACGGTGAGATCGTGGAGATGTCCGGTGACTACGGGGCCTTCTCCCCGTGGAGCTGGTGGCCCCTGCTGCTCGGCATCGGCTCGGCGCTGTTCGTGACCGCGCTGGCGGTCGGCTGGTGGATCATCGGCCTGGCGGTCCCGGTGGCCGCTCTCGGTCTGCTGGGCCTGGTCTTCGAGCACTCCCGCGGGGAGCACGCCCACTGATCAGCATCGGCTGACCATACCACGAGGCCCGCACCATCATGGGATGGTGCGGGCCTCGTCATATCTCCCAACCGGGGCAGGGTTCGCGATCAGCCCCGAGCCTTACGGGCGGGGGTCCGGCATCGATACGCGCGTCGTGCAGCCCTCAAGGTAGTGGTGGCCGGCGGGGATGCTCTGGAGCTCGACGAGCATTCCCCACGGTGCCTTGACGTGGACCGACCCTTCGCCCTCGGAGTCCGCATAGCGGCTGTTCTCGTGCACCTCGCTGAGGGCCTGGCCACCGGCCGCCACGAGGCGCGCTGGCGCGGAGTCGATGTCGTCGCAGTAGAAGCACATGTAGTTCAACCCCAGATCTGTCAGACCGGCCTCGGCGCTCTGCTGTCCACTGATCTCGAAGACCTCCAGGTTGGGACCGTTGCCGATGCGGATCATGCCTTGCTTGTGGATCGCCGCGCCCTCGGGTAGGCCGAGTCGACGCTCGACTTCCGCCCTCGGCGTGGTTCGTCGTCCGCGGTCAGGCCGTCGTACACGACCCCGGCACCGAGTCTGTCGACGATGAACCGGGTGGTGGCGTCGAGATCGGGCGCGGTGACGCCGATGTGTTGGATGCCGCGCGGGAGCATTGGTGAAGTCATGTCCTCATCCTAGGTGCCCCCAGTTCGTCACAGCAGGTGGCCTCGGGCAGGGGGTCGGGTGATTGCGGCGCTGGCTGCGGCAGGTGCGGCGACTGGGCCGCTCTTGCGCCTGGCATCGCGTCATGGGATGGAACCGCACCATGGAACCCGGTGGGGTACTGCCCCAGGGCGCGTCTCAGCGGCGTCATAACTCGGAAGGATCAATGCCCTATCTGACTCGCCAGCGCCACGATGATGCCCTCGGGGCCGCGTAGGTAACAGAGGCGGTAGACGTTTTCGTAGTTGGCGACCTCGCCCAGGACTTCGGCGCCGTGGCTGCGGAGGCGGGCTATGGTGTCGTTGATGTCGTCGACCGCGAACATGATCCGGTGCAGCCCTACGGTGTTGGGCGCCGGGGCGCGTGGATCCGGCTTGACGAGCGCCGGGGAGTGGTAGGTGGTCAGCTCCACCCGGCCGTGGCCGTCAGGGGTGCGCATCATGGCGATCTCGCTTCGAACCCCGTCCATGCCCAGGGTCTGGTCTGCAAAGAGCCCCTCTATGGGTGTTCGTCCTTCCAGCTCCATGCCCAGTTCGGTGAAAAAGTCCACGGCGCCGTCAAGGTCCTCCACCACGACGGCCACGTTGTCCATTCGCTGAATGCCCATGAATCAAGCCTAGATGTATCGACCCTCGGCGACGGCGGACCGGGCGAGGGCGGGTCCACGGCGGCCATTGGGTACACCTTGCGTCTGACACCGTGTCATGGGGTGGAATGGTTCCATGGAATCCATAGGGGAGCTGTCGCAGCGCACGGTCGTGTCCCGCCGCATGCTGCGGCACCGCCGGACATCGGAGAGAAGTCGGTCCCACGGAAAGCGAATGAGGCGCGATGGCACGCGAGGTCGCATTGGTCGGATTGCCGGAATTCGAGCTTCACGGGGTTTCGGATGCGGTGCGGGACGAGACCGAGATCCCGGAGGCCGTGGCTCGCCTCTGGCTGCGTCTGGGCGTCCACGGCGCTGATCGGCCACGGGGATGTCCAACTCTGCTACGACGGCACGCGTGACGGCACCCTGATCAGGGTCACGGTGGCCGTGCGAGAGGCCGGTGTCGGGCACCCGCCCCATAACCTTCCCCGGGGCCGACGTGGCGGCTGTTGTGCGCCTGGGGGACCGGCCGGTCGATACCGGAGACGCGTGGCTCGTGCTGGACACGGAGCTCCGACGTCTGGGCCTGGCGGCAGTCGGACCGTACCGTCAGACCTTCCACACGGATGGGAGCGTCACCCTTGCCGTGCCCGTCAGCTCCGCGCCCCCGTGTGCGGATCCCGAGGTCGGCGGGTAGGGCCGCATCCGGCACGCTCGGCGCTCGAGGCATACAGAAGGGCCCGTCCAGATCAAGTGATCCGGACGGGCCCTTCGTGGAGGAGATCGAGTGCGTGGGCCTGGGGCCTACTTCTCGATCTGCGCGCTGTGCGAGCCGGCGCCGACGCTGGCGGGCTCGGCGTCGTGATGACCGTGAGCCGCTTCCAGCTCGGCGGGCGTCACGGGGGCCACACGGTCCTCGAAGAAGATCCGGCTCAGACCGCCGCGCATCTTCTCACTCGTCGTGACCTTGCCCTTGGCATTGGCACGAGCGGGTTGGACCTTGCGGTCCTCGAAGTTCACGAGCTTGTAGCGACGGTATTCATCCAGGGGCTCGTGGACCTCCACGAACTCACCGTGGGGCAGGGCCTGGATGCGGCCCGACTCGCGGCCGTGGAGCACGATCTCCCGGTCCTTGCGCTGCAGGGACAGGCAGAAGCGGCGGGTGATGATGAACGCCAGGATGGGGCCCAGGAAGTACAGGGCTCGCAGCCAGTAGATGACGTCGTTCACGGCCACATGGAAGTGGGTGGCGATGAGGTCACCGCTGGCCGCGATCATCTGGACGGCGTAGAAGGTGACGCCGGCGGCGCCCACGGCGGTGCGGAACGGCGCGTTACGCGGACGGTCCAGGATGTTGTGCACGCGGTTGTCGCGGGTCACCCAACGCTCGATCCACGGCCACGCGAACATGACACCGAACATCAGGGCCATGGGGATCAGCGGCAACAGAATGGCCAGCGGAACCGCCAGACCGAAGATGTTGACCTCCCACGAGAAGGGCCAGTGACCGGGCATCAGGCGCAGACCGCCGTCGGAGAAGCCCATGTACCAGTCGGGCTGGGAGCCAGCCTGCACGGGGGAGGGATCGTAGGGACCGTAGTTCCAGATCGCGTTGATCGTGGTGGTCGCGGCGATGGCGGCCAGGATGCCGAACACGATGAAGAAGAATCCACCCGCTTTCGCGGCGTAAATGGGACCCACGGGGAAACCCACCACGTTGTCCTCGGTGCGACCCGGACCGGGGAACTGGGTGTGCTTGTGGACCACGACCATGAACAGGTGGATCACGATCATCATGAGGATCAACGCGGGGATGATCAGCACGTGCACGATGTAGAGGCGACCGATGATCGCGTGGCCGGGGAACTCGCCACCGAACATGAACATGGAGATGTAGGTACCCACGATCGGGACGGCCTTGGCGATCGCGTCCGCGATGCGCAGACCGTTACCGGAGAGCACGTCGTCGGGGAGCGAGTAGCCGGAGAAGCCGGCCACGATCGCCAAGATGAAGAGCACGCAACCCACGACCCAGTTCAGCTCACGCGGGCGGCGGAACGCGCCGGTGAAGAACACACGCAGCATGTGCACGGACAGCGCCATGACGAACAGCAGCGCGGACCAGTGGTGCAGCTGCCGCAGGAAGAGGCCGCCGCGGATGTCGAACGAGATGTGCAGGGTGGAGGCGTACGCCCCGGACATCTCGACACCCTGCATGGGGACGTAGCTGCCGTTGTAGGGCAAGGACGTCATGGTGGGGTCGAACCAGAACGCCAGGAAGGTGCCGGACAGCAACAGGATGATGAAGCTGTAGAGGGCGACCTCACCGAACATGAAGGACCAGTGGTCGGGGAAGACCTTACGGCCGAACTCCTTGACCATCGCGGAGGCGCCCACGCGCGTGTCCACGAAGTTGGCGATCCGGCCCGTGGTGGTCGTGGGGCGGTATTCGAAGTCTGTTGATGTGGACATTAGTTCGCCTCATCCTGCATGTCTTGGACGGCGAGATCGCGCTGCGAGTAGGTCGGTCCCACGGGCTCGTGGAAGTCGCTACGGGCAACGAGGTAGCCGTCGGAATCAACGGTAATGGGCAGCTGCGGCAGGGGGCGGGATGCCGGGCCGAAGATGACCTCGCACTCGTTCGTGAGGTCGAACGTGGACTGGTGGCACGGGCACAGCAGGTGGTGCGTGTGCTGCTCGTACAGGGCGATCGGGCAACCCACGTGCGTGCAGACCTTGGAGTAGGCGAAGATGCCGTCCACGTTCCAGTCACTGCGCTCGGGGGAGACGTTGACGTCCTCCGGGGCCAGTCGCATGAGCAGGACCACGGCCTTGGCCTTCTCGTCCAGGTAGCCCTCTTCGTGGCTCAGGCTGCTGAGGTTCTCCGGGACCACGTGGAACGCGGAACCGAGAGTCACGTCGGACGCCTTGATGGGGGTACCGGAGGGATCGCGTACCAGACGCACGCCCTCGTCCCACATGGTGTGGCGCAGGACCTTGAGGTCGGTGGGACCGAGGTCCTTGAGCAGACCCACGAAGGGGAGGGGCATGAGCACTGCGGCGCCGATCAGCGTGTTGCGCAGCAGCGGGCGACGCCGCACACCGGACTCGTCGTAGATGGTGTTCAGGATGCCCTGCGCCTCGGCGCGGTCCTCTTCCGGGCGCAGGTCGTGGCGCATCTCCACGATCTCGTGGTCCGGCATGAGGGTACGGGCCCAGTGGACCACCCCGATACCGATGCCGAACATGCCGAGGGCGATGCCGAGGCCCAGCAGCAGGTTCTGCAACCGCAGCTGCGCGGTGGGCTCGGTGTTGACGGCGTCGTACAGAGGACCGTCCACGCGGATACCGAAGTACGCCACGAAGAACAGGATGGATCCAATGATGGAGAGCAGGAACAGCAGGACCACCTGGTGTTCAGCTCGCTTCGCGGCCTTGGGATCTACGTCCGTCACGCGGGGGCGGTGCGGTGGAAGCCCCGGGTTGGGGAAGTTTTCCGTGCCCGTTCCGTCCGAGGTGACAACCGCCCCGCTCTTGTGGGGAGTGCCGTCACGATGGTCGCCCATGTGGTCCCTCATTCTTCTCTTGGTGCTGTGAATACTGTTTCGGGTGCCGGTGGGTACCGGCGGGGCGCTCTCAGGCGGAGCGCGAGGTCAGCCACACGGTGAAGCCGATGACGATCACCAGGCCGATGGTCCAGATGAACAGGCCCTCGGACACGGGGCCCAGGGAGCCGAGGCTGAAGCCACCCACGTTGGTGTTGTTGTCGAGGGTCTTCAGGTACGTGATGACGTCCCGCTTCTCCTCGGGGGTGATGTTGGCGTCGTTGAACACCGGCATGTTCTGCGGGCCGGTCTGCATGGCCTCGTAGATGTGCTTTTCGCTCACGCCCATGAGGGAGGGGGCGAACTTGCCGCGGGTCAGGGCACCGCCCTGGCCAGCGGCGTTGTGGCACATGGCGCAGTTGGCCAGGAACACCTTGGCGCCGTTGGCGGAGTTGCCCTCGCTGATGTCGAGGTACTCCTCCTCGGGGACGGCGGGGCCGGCACCCAGGGAAGCCACGTACGCGGAGAGCTGCTTGGTCTGTTCGTCGTTGAACTGCTGCGGCTTGACCTGCGCCTGGGGGCCCTGCATCTGCATGGGCATACGGCCGGTCCCGACCTGGAAGTCGACGGAGGAAGCGCCCACGCCGATCAGGGAGGGACCGGTGTTGGTGCCCTGGGCCTGCATGCCGTGGCACGTGGAGCAGTTGGACAGGAAGAGCTTCTGCCCCTCCTCGACGTCCTGAGCCGAGTACGTGGTGGTGTCGGCCTTGGCTTCATTGGTGGTTGTGGCAACTGCGTAGAGTCCACCGGTCAGAAGCAAAGCCATGACCAACAGCGCGAGGGCTGCCATGGGATGGCGGCGCTTTTGTGAGAGTGCCTTCACGTCAAACGTTCCTTTTACTCGGTTCTAGAACTTGAATGGGCGAACGGTCCTGGGGGCCTACTTGATGAAGTAGACCAGCACGAACAGGACGATCCAGACCACGTCGACGAAGTGCCAGTAGTAGGACACCACGATGGCCGAGGTGGCCTCGTAGTGACCGAAGCGCTTGGCAACGAAGGCGCGGCCCATGATGAAGAGGAATGCGATCAGGCCACCGGTCACATGCAGGGCGTGGAAACCGGTGGTGATGTAGAAGGCGGAGCCGTAGGCGTTCGCGGCGATCGTGACGCCTTCGGAAACGAGAGCGACGTACTCGTAGACCTGCACGGACACGAACACGGCGCCCATGAGGAAGGTCAGGGCGAACCACTCGGTCATGCCCCACTTGGTGAACTGGAGGATGCCGCCGGTGCGCCGGGGCTGGAGCCGCTCGGCGGCGAAGACGCCGAACTGGCACGTGACGGAGCTCAGCACCAGGACGATGGTGTTGGCCAACGCCATGGGCACGTTGAGCAGCTGTGTGTTCTCGTGCCAGACCTCCGGGGAGGTGGCGCGCAGAGTGAAGTACATGGCGAAGAGTCCGGCGAAGAACATCACTTCGGAGGACAACCACACGATGGTGCCCACGGATGTGAGGTTGGGGCGAGTGATGGTCGCGCCCACCGGTTTGGCTGGGGTATGAGTCGCAGTTGTCACAGAGACATTATGTCGCCAAAACTCCTGGCGAACCAACCACCACGGCCTCCGCAGCGCATCGTGTCGCGTCC
>NZ_DDIY01000005.1:304793-318710 GCF_002338785.1 Kocuria sp. UBA1838
CCGCACTGCGTCACGCGGAGTGACGGCGCGATAGAGTCGAAGCCGTGACTACCTCGAACGCCTCCCGCACGAACAACCACTGGCCAGACGTGTTGACGAGCTTGTCCCGCGGCGAGGACCTGTCATGGGACCAGTCCTACTGGGCCATGGACAACATCATGGCGGGCGAGGTCCCCGACACCGTGGTCGCGGGCTTCCTCATGGCGCTGCGCACCAAGGGGGAGAGCGTGGCCGAGCTCAACGGTCTCGCGGACGCCATGGTCGCTCACGCCCGCCCCATCTCCGTTCCCGCCCCGGCGCTGGACATCGTGGGCACCGGCGGGGACCGCCTCTCGAGCGTCAACATCTCCACGATGTCCGCCCTGGTGTGCGCGGGCGCGGGGGTGCGGGTCGTGAAGCACGGCAACCGGGCGTCGTCGTCCAAATCGGGATCGGCGGACGTCCTGGAGGCCCTGGGCGTGCAGCTGGACATGCCCGTCGAGCGCGTCCAGCGTGCCGCGCGCGAGGTGGGGATCACCTTCCTGTTCGCGCAGACCTTCCACCCGTCCATGCGCTTCGCGGCCGCCGCACGCAAGGCCCTCGGGGTCGCCACTGCATTCAACTTCCTGGGCCCGATCACCAATCCGGCCAAGGTCAAGGCATCGGCGATCGGTGTCGCGGACGAGGCCCTGGCGCCGCTGATGGCCGGCGTGTTCCAGAACCGTGGCGACCGCGCGCTCGTCTTCCGCGGCGGTGACGGGCTCGACGAGTTGACCGTCACGGCGCCGTCCCGGATCTGGGAGGTGCGGGATGGCCGGACCACCGAGCACACGCTCGAGCCCCTGGACCTGGACATGCCCCGCGCGACGATCGAGGACCTGCGCGGCCAGGACGCCACTTACAACGCGGGTGTGGTGCGCGACGTCCTCGACGGCTCGCCCGGACACGTGCGCAACGCGGTCTTGTTGAATGCCGCGGCCGGCCTCGTGGCCATCGAGGAGAATGCCGAGGATCCGTTCGCAGAGCGTTTCGGGGCCGCGGTCCGGCGTGCAGCGGAGTCCGTGGATTCGGGTGCCGCGCGCGACGTCCTCACGCGCTGGGTCGAGTTCGCGGCCCGCTGACCGCTACTTGGCGGCCGCGCGTCGGCGGCCTATTCGCCTTCCGATGAGCTGACGACGACGCCGCTCGCCCGGGTTCCGGGGGACCGGCGTCGTTCGTTCTACGGTCCGGAAATCAGTCGTCGATGCCCAATGAGAACGCGGCGTCGAGATCGTGCGTGCTGTAGGTGCGGAAGGCGATGTTGGTGTTCGTGGACTCGACACCCTCGACCTTGGACAGCTGATCGGCGATGACGTCCGCGAGCCGTTCGTGCTGGTGGACCCGGACCACGGCGATCAGGTCCCACTCACCGGTCACCGAATAGACCTCGGTCACGCCGCGGATGTCCGAGACCTCCTGGGCGACCTCCGGGATCCGGTCCGACGAGGTCTTGATCAAAACGATGGCAGTGAACATGGGGTTCCTTTCCACGGTGTCACTCCACTGTATCGGTGGGTCGATGGCGCGGCGGGCGTCTCGGAGCGGCCGGTGGCAGGGGAGTCGTGGCCGTATCAGCGACGACGAACTCGGGCCACGCCCGCCAGGACGAGGCGGTAGCCCACCAGGAACACTCCCAGCACCACCAGGCTGACCAGAACGAACGACCACGCCGTGCCATCGCCTGTGAGAACACGGAGGAGCATCCCGACGAGTTCGGTGCTCAGCCATACGACCACGCCAGTGGGCACCACGGCCGCCGGACGACGCGCTCCCCGGACCATGAGCCACCCGATGAGCGTCCCCGCTAGGAAGGGCCATGCGGTGGTGAGCATGCCCAGGACGTCCTCACCGTGGGCTGAGCGCCCGATGGCGGCAAAGACGATCACCAGACCCAGGTCCACGGCCAGGAAAACGGGCCAGGCTCTCGTGGTTCGCTCGGTGGAAGGAGCTGATCGAGGCGATTGCGGGGGAGAGGCCACTGATGTGCGGGAGTCCGATCCGGGACTGGGTTGCGAGCTCATGTCTCTATTTTATGGCGGTGTTTGGAGTGGCTCTTGTCGGCACGTGATTCTGGACGAAGTTTATCGTGAAGGTTCTAGGTTTGAGTTCGAGTCCCACCTGAGACTGGAAGCACACGACCTGCGCTTCGCCCTGCGACGCGTGGTCCTTTTGGGTCATTGTCGGCGCACAGGGGTCATTCACACCTCGAGAGCTCGGACCTCCACCGGTTGGCCGCATGCCGCCGACGCCTTGGCTGCTAGCTCCATGGCGCCCGCCTCGCTCGAGACCTCGACGATCCAGAACCCACCCAACGCCGCACCCGAGCCCACCCGGGGACCAAGGGAGACCACAGGCGCATCACCGGACGCACCCGTGGCGTCCACGGTGTGAGCGGTTTCCGGCGGTGTGAGTCCACCGGCGAGCACCCACTGACCGGAATCCTGCAGATCCTGGTTGAAGGCGGCGACTGCGTCGAAAGCGCGTTGCATGTCGTCCTTGGACTGATATGCCTCGCCGGAGGCCTGGACGCCCGGATCGTGGAAGACGGAGATCATGAACTGGGTCATGGTAGAGCCTTTCGCATTGTGGAATATCTACTACCTTGTCAATTGAGTACCTTGACGCATCGATGGTGGCGCTGTCCGGAGCCATCGGCGGGATGAGGCACCAGGTGCAATCCACGGACGGAATCGGTCGGCTGATGCCCATAGGCCACCATGGAACTCATCATGGCGCAGGATGTTGACCGGGATGTACACCGGCAGGAATTTCATGCCGCACATGTCCCGATTCGTTGATCCATGTCGTCGTGCGGTGCGTCGTGCAGCAGGCAACGTGCCGCATTACGTCCCGTGGTGACTCGTGCCGGGGAGATTCGAGGCTGGGTGTCCACGCGTGGCCACCTGAGGCATCGCAGAGGCCGAATGAGGTTCGCCCCATATAGCGTCGCTGCCGACGTACCCCTATGACCGATAATGTACATTATGTAAAGTAGTCCGAAAGTGGAGTGGCCGGAACGGTCCCTGGGCCTCTCCCGCCGGCACCCTCAGCCCTCGGCCGACCGCAGCGCCCACTCCTTCTTGTGGTGCCCCAGCACCGTCAGGATGATTCCCAGCGCCGGCCATCCGATCGGTGCCCAGATCTCCCCCGCGGGTCGTCGTCGGACAGGGGCACCACGTCCGTGACCCTCACGGTGGGCGGAGTCGCCCCCGTGGCTCCCGGCGTCTGCCCCGCACCCGAGCCACGCTGGGCCTGCACGAAACCCCCGGAGGCAGCGCCCCCACTTTGTCCCGGAGCCCCAGGGCCACCGGGGCCGCGCCGCCGCCCGACGCCATCTTCTGCGGCGCCTGTTGCATCCCCGCGATCACTTGCTGGTCGATCCAGCGCTGCATGTTCGTCTCCACGCCCGTGAGCATCTGGGACGCCACCGGGCTGGCCGCACTCGCCGTGAGGATCTCGGGCTGCTCCCCCAGCACGATCCCGCCGCACACCTCCCGCGACGTGATCCCGTTGACCGCGTCCTCACTGTTGGCCATCGGGTGCAGCTCGAGCAGGTGCTCGGGCATCTTCTGGGTAACAGCATCGACCTGCTCCTGCGAACCGACTACCGCCCCGGGCAGGTTCTCCACCCGGGACGTGGCCGTGGGCCATGCGAAAGCGAGAAGAACGACACACACGTCGCCCGCTCCCCCATCCCCCGCGTGCGCTCGCGCTCCCTGCAGGAGACACACGACGCGTTCGCAGTCGCCGTCGAGTCGCTACTCTCCGGGGTGCTTGCGGCCCCGGCCGACGGCTGACCACGGGCTGGGGACCATGGTCCGTCTCCGACGGCCGGGCCTGACCGTTGTACCGGGGCCCTGCTGCGCGAACGACGATCCGAACCCGCATACTCTGCAGCCGAAGCGGCCCCGCCCGCGCGGCGACGGAGTCGACGTGCCGGAACGCGCACGACCACGGGCGGCCACCCCGGAAGGGTGACCGCCCGTCGTCGTCAATTATTCAAACCGGTCGAGAGGGCGCCGGAGGGCGCGGACCGGCAGGGAGTCAGCGGTTGAGGACCGTGATGGCCTCGTGGGCGCGCTCGGCTCGGACCTGCACCAGGTAGGTGTCCGCGGCCGTGGTGCGCACGGACTTGAAGTCTCGCTTCCCGCCGGTGGCCAGGTGCGCCACGAAACCGAAGATCACGCCCCACACGGCACCGATCACCACGGACCACAGGATGATGGACAGCCAGCCGAACGCCGGGGCGAACAGGCCGAACAGGATGCCGATGAACAGGCCCAGCCACGCGCCGGAACCCAGGCCGGCGAGCGCGGCGCGGCCCTTGGTCAGGCGACCGGTGACGTATTCCTCGGAGCGCAGGCCCTCGCCCACGATCTTGACGGTGGAGACATCGAACTCGCGGTCGGAGAGCGTGTCCACGACGGCCTGGGCCTCGGCGTAATCGGGGAAGCGGGCGATCGTCTCGTATTTAGCGGCAGCGGTCTGGATCTCGTAGGCCATGATTCCCCTCACAATTGGTATGTATGATGCAAACGCCCCGCTTCCACCATATCAACCGGGCTCACGGCATCTAGAGCTCACAGCACCGAGCGGTAGACCTCCAGGGTCTGCTGCGCGATGGACTCCCACGAGAAGTGTTCCTCCGCGCGCGTGCGTCCCGCCTGACCCATGCGGTGAGCGCGGTCGGGGTCGGAGACCACGTCGGTGAGGGCTGCGGCGAAGTCGTCCACGAACTTCTGGGGGTCCAAGGGTGTGCCGGTGCCGTCGGTGACCTGTTCGATCGGGACCAGGCGGCCGGTCTCGCCGTCGACGACGACTTCGGGGATGCCCCCGGTGGCAGTGGCGACCACGGCGGCGCCGCAGGCCATGGCTTCGAGGTTGACGATGCCCAGGGGTTCGTAGACGGAGGGGCACGCGAAGGCGGTGGCGTGGGAGAGGATCTGGATCACGGCGCGGCGGGGCAGCATCTTCTCGATGAGCACCACGCCCTCGCGCTCGGTCTTGAGCTGGTCGATGAGGGCGTTGACCTCGGCGCCGAGCTCGGGGGTGTCAGCGGCGCCGGCGCACAGGACCAGTTGCACCTCGGGCGGCAGCTGCAGAGCGGCGCGCAGGAGGTAGGGCACGCCCTTCTGGCGGGTTACGCGGCCCACGAAGACCACGGAGGGCTTGGTGGGGTCGATGCCGTACTCGTCCAGGACGTCGGTGTTCTCGTCTCGGTCCCACTGGCTGACGTCGATCCCGTTGTGCACGGTGCGTACACGCTGGGGGTCCACGTCCGGGTAGGAGGCGAGGATGTCGCGGCGCATGCCGTCGGACACGGCGATGATCGCGGCAGCGGCCTCGTAGGCGGTCTTCTCCGCGAAGCTGGACACCCGGTACCCGCCGCCGAGCTGTTCGGCCTTCCACGGGCGCAGGGGTTCCAGGGAGTGGGCGGAGAGCACGTGGGGGATGTCGTACATGAGGGAGGACAGGTGCCCACCCATGTTGGCGTACCACGTGTGGGAGTGCACCAGATCCGCGCCCTGGATGTCCCCGATCATGGTGAGGTCCACCCCGAGGGTCTGCACGGCGGCGTTGGCATCGGCCAGTTCACCCGGCACGGGATACGCTTGCACCTGGGCGCCATGGAAGTCCGGGTCCCGGGGTTCGCCGAAGCAGCGGATGTTGAGGTCCACGAGCGGTGCGAGCACGCGGGACAACTCGGCCACGTGCACCCCCGCTCCCCCGTAGATGGTCGGCGGGAACTCTTTGCTCAGGATGTCTACTCGCACACTGCGAGCGTACTGCACGGGGTTGCTCGCACACAGGTGCGCAAAAGTTCGCGAAACTTCCGGCGACACGGTGTTCCGCCTTGCCGAGTGGGACACAATGACGGGGAAGACCAGTCAAAGACGACGCCGTGTTGTGGTCCGCGAGGGCTCTGACTGGCTCGGGAAGTGAGGGGTACGAATGTCACGACACAAGAAAGTCCTTGCCATCGTTCTGGCCGGTGGGGAGGGCAAGCGCCTGATGCCGTTGACGGAGGACCGGGCCAAGCCCGCCGTGCCGTTCGCGGGCGGGTACCGGTTGATCGACTTCGCGCTGTCCAACCTGGTGAACTCGGGGTACCTGCAGATCGTGGTGCTCACCCAGTACAAGTCCCACTCCCTGGACCGGCACCTGTCCGAGACGTGGCGGTTGTCCACGCAGCTGGGCAACTACGTGACCTCGGTGCCCGCGCAGCAGCGCCGCGGCAAGGAATGGTTCCTGGGCTCGGCCAACGCGATCTTCCAGTCCATGAACCTGATCGACGACGCCGATCCGGACATCGTGGTGGTCGTGGGCGCAGACCACGTGTACCGGATGGACTTCTCGGACATGGTGCGCAAGCACATCGAGTCCGGGGCCAAGGCGACCGTGGCCGGGGTGCGTCAGCCCATGGACATGGTCAAGTCCTTCGGTGTGATCGAGACCGACCCGCAGGACCCCACCCGAATCTCCCGGTTCGTGGAGAAGCCGGACTCCACCGCTCCCCTGCCGGACGACCCGAACGCGTTCCTCGCGTCTATGGGCAACTACGTCTTCGACCGGGATGCCCTCGTGGAGGCGCTGCGCGCGGACAACGAGCGCGGGGACACCAACCACGACATGGGCGGGGACATCATGCCCCACTTCGCGGACCGCGGTGAGGCCATGGTCTACGACTTCACCCACAACGACGTCCCGGGTTCCACCGACCGCGACCGCCAGTACTGGCGGGACGTGGGCACCCTGGATTCCTACTACGACTCTCACATGGACCTGATCCGTCCGCTGCCGGTGTTCAACCTCTACAACTACGACTGGCCCATCTACACCCACCAGATCATGGCCCCGCCGGCCAGGACGGTGCGCGGGCCCAACGGTCAGGCCGGCGTGGCCTTCGACTCGATCGTCTCCCCCGGTGTGCTGATCACCGGCGGGCACGTGGGCTCCTCGGTGCTCTCCCCCAAGGTCAAGGTGGAGCACGACGCCCGCGTGACCGAATCGGTGCTCATGCAGAACGTGCAGATCGGCGCCGGGGCCACCGTGCACCGCACCATCCTGGACAAGAACGTGATCGTCCCGCCCGGGTTCACGGTGGGCCTGGACCGGGAGCGCGACCTCGCCCGCGGGCTCACGGTCACGGATTCGGGGTTGACGATCGCGCCCAAGAACTACCGCTTCCAGAACTGAGTCCGGCTCTCGTTCCGTGACACCCACTCGGCGGCCCCGCTCACGCGAGCGGGGCCGCCGTCGTAGGCGCCGAAGAAGGCGCGGTCGGGAGCCCGGGCGGGGACGACGACGCCGTATCGCGCGGTTGCCGACGGCAGCGTCGTCGTCTGCCCGGCACGCCCAGCGGGCCGCAAGCGGGCGCGGGCGGGCGGATGCCTACACTGGGGTCATGGGAGCCAGCTCACTGACCAGAGAAGATGCCATGACGCGCGCGGAGCAGATCCGGGTGGAGGACTACCGGGTCACGGTGGATCTCTCGGGAGCACGGGAGCCGGGCGCCACGACATTCGGTACCGAGGTCACGGTGCGCTTCACCGCGGAGGCCGGTGCGGAGACGTTCATCGACTTCATCCACGACACCGTGAGCGCCGTGGAACTCAACGGCGAGTCGTTGGACGTGGACGACGTCGTGGAGGGCTCGCGGATCCGGTTGCCGGAGCTGGGCACGGCCAATGAGCTGCACGTGGTGGGTCGCGCGCTGTACTCCCGTTCCGGGGAGGGCATGCACCGCTACGTAGACCCCCAGGACGACTCCGTTTACCTTTACACCCAGTACGAGCCCGCCGATTGCCGCCGGGTGTTCCCCGTGTTCGAGCAGCCGGACCTCAAGGCCGTCTACCACTTCACCGTGATCACGCCCCCGGAATGGCTCGCGGCGTCCAACGGGGACCCCACGGGGCAGAACACCACCGACGACTGCGACGTCCCCGGCGCGGTGGCCCACGACTTCGCCCCCACCCAGCGGATCTCGAGCTACATCACCGCCATCCTGGCGGGGCCCTACGCCCGGTTCACCGACGAGTGGTCCGGCACCGACCCCCAGGGCGAGGCCGTGACGATCCCCCTCACGCTGTACTGCCGGCGGGCGCTCGCTGAGTACATGGACACCCAGGAGCTGTTCATGCTCACCAAGCAGGGTCTGGATTTCTTCCCGCGGTTGTTCGCGTTCGCGTACCCGTTCGGGAAGTACGAGCAGGCGTTCGTGCCGGAGTACAACCTGGGGGCCATGGAGAACCCGGGGCTCGTGACGTTCACGGAGGCGTACCTGTTCCCGTCGGGTGCCACGCGGGCGCAGTTGGCGGGGCGGGCGAACACGCTGTTGCACGAGATGTCCCACATGTGGTTCGGGGACCTGGTGACCATGCGGTGGTGGGACGACCTGTGGTTGAAGGAGTCCTTCGCGGAGTTCATGGGCGCGTACGCGTCCGTGCACGCGACCGAGTACACGGACGCGTGGGTCACGTTCGCGCTCGCCCGTAAGGAATGGGCATACCGCCAGGACCAGTTGCCCACCACGCACCCAATCGTCGCGGACATCCCGGACCTGGAGGCTGCACGGCAGAACTTCGACGGCATCACCTACGCCAAGGGCGCCTCCGTGCTCAAGCAGCTCGTAGCGTTCGTGGGTGAGGAAGCGTTCATGGACGCGTGCCGTGCGTACTTCCGCCGGTTCGCGTTCGAGAACACGAGCCTGGACGACTTCCTGGAGGTCCTGGACGAGGCCAGCGATCACGACGTCCGCGCGTGGGCCCAGCAGTGGTTGCACACCACGGGTGTCCCCGTCCTGGAGGTCCGCCTCCCGGGCTCGGTGGACAACGACGCCGAGGCGCCGGGTGCACACGCCACGCACGACGGCGCGGGGTGCGGTGACCCCGCCGCAGGGGGCGGCACCGCGGCGGCGAGCGCCACGCTGACCCAGCGAGCGGCGTCGTTGCGTCCGCACGGGCTGACCGTGGGCCGGTACACGCGGGATGGCGATGCCGTGGTGAACACGGCGCGCACCGAGGTACGGGTGCCGGCCTCGGACACGCCCGTTCCCGTCACGGGTCTAGGCGACGCCCCAAGCAGCGAGGCCCAGGACGGCGAGTCGTTCCTGCTGGTCAACGACACTGACCTCACATACTGCCTGGCCCATCCGGACCCGGAATCGCTTGCGGCCATCACCCGCCTGGTGGGGGCGATCGAGGACCCGCTCGCGCGAGCGGTGGCGCACTCGCAGGTGTGGGCCGCGGTGCGCGACGCCCGGCTGTCCCCGCGGGAGTACGTGTCCATGGCGGCGCGTGAGTGCGGTGCGGAGCGTCACGCGGCGATCCTCACGACCGTGCTGGACCACGCGGGTCAGGCCCTGGGCGAGTACGTGCCCTACCAGTACCGCACCGCCTCGCGGCGTGAATTCCTCGAGGCCCTGCGCAATGCCCTGCTGGCCGCGCAGGCGGGTTCCGATGAGCAGCTGGTACTCGCGCGCGCTTTCGCCCGAGAAGCGGCGCGGGACGGCAGCTACGCCCGTCAGGTGCAGGAGTGGCTCGGGGACGAGGACACGGTGGCCGGTCTGCCCCTGTCCTCCGAGCTGCGCTGGTCCCTTCTCACCGCGCTTACCGCCACGGGTCACGCCACGGTCTCCGAGCTGGAGACCGAACACGCGCAGGATCCCACCCGCGACGGCCGGTTGGGCTACACCCGGGCCGTGGCCGCCATCCGCTCGGACCGGGCCAAGGACGAGGCGTGGCAGCGGATCGTGGCCGGCGAGCTGTCCAACGACGAGCTGAGCGCCACGATCTCCGGCTTCCAGTTGGCGGCCCCTGCCCTGCTGCATCGCTACGAGTCCGAGTACTTCGCCCACTTCGCCGAATGGTGGGGCACCCACTCCATGGAGATCGCGACCCGCATGGTGCGCGGACTGTACCCGCGCGCGATCGAGGTGCGGGCGGCGTCGTCTGACCCGAAGGAACACCCCGTGGTGCGGGAGACCCACGCGTGGTTGGACGCCCACCGGGACGCCCCGGGGGCCCTGCGACGCATCATCATGGAACTCGCGGCGGACGCCGAAAGGGCCGTGGAACTGCAGGTGGCGTGCCTGTCCCGGTGAACCCTGGGGGCCCGCATTCCACCGAGCGGATGAACATCGATGCGTTGGGATCAACGGTTAGCATGTGGTGTGATGCCGCGGCGGAGCACGCGTCGGCGCTATTGCGAGGGAGACCATGAGGGATTACGCGCTCAACGACCGAGGGTCCTTGGACGTCGTCACCGAGAACTTCTACGACACCGAGATCATGCGGGTGTTCGGAGGCCTCTCCGTGGGCCGGGCGCAGACGTGGACCGGGACGGCCGCGCTGGTCCTGGAACCGGACAACCCCTTCGACCCGCGCACCGTATCCGTGCGCGTGGGCGGGAACAAGGTGGCCCACCTCAGTTCCGGGGACGCACACCGTTACTGGCACCCCCTCTCACGCGTGATCGCCTCCGGCTACACCCCCGTGGTCCCGCTGCACCTGGAGGCCGAGTTGCAGCGCCAGGACGGGCAGGCGGAGGTCGCCGCGCGCGCGACGATCGGCATCGCTCCCCCGGACCTGCTGTTCCCCCTCAACACCGCGCCCGCGCAATCGGCCGTGCTGCCCCAGGGCTCCTCGATCAAGGTTTTGGACGAACAGGAGTTCGCCGAGTATCTGCACTCGATCGTGCCAGCTTCCGGTGAGGGCCGCGTGATCCTCACCCTCGAGGTCAACAAGGTCAAGAACTCCCACGGGCTCACCGTCGACACCGTGGACGTGCTCTACGAACGCAAACAGGTGGGTCGGCTCTCTACCCAGATGTCCCAGCAGTTCATCCCGATCATCCACTACGCGTTCGAACAGGATCTGCTCACCGCCGTGTGGGGGACGATTCGTGGTTCCTCGTTCGAGGTGTCCATGACCTTGCAGGCCGCCCGCGCCTCCGAGGTCCCCCAGCAGTGGTTCACGGACCTGCCCAACGACGTCCCCGAGCTGCTGCCGGACGCCGAGGATTTCGAGGTGCCCCCGGCCTACGTGCCCGTGGAATCGGACCGCGGGCGCAACGCCAAGAAATGGCGCCGCGGTTTCAGCGCCGCCCACACCGACGACGACGCCGCTCGCAACCGCCCCGGCGCCCAGACCCGACCTGCGGCACCCGCCCCCGCGCGTGAACCTCGCCGCGCGACCGGCGGGTCCAGTGCGGCCCGGCTGGTGGGCGGACTTACGAGCGGGCTGAAGCCCGTGGTCACCGCGCTCGCCGCGCTCACCATGATCCTTGTACTCGTGAGCATCATCTTGCTGGGTGTGGAACCATTGGCCACGACGCTCGTGTTGATCGTGGCCGTGGCCACCGGATTCATGGCCTTCTACCTGCACAGAACGCTGTAAGGGGTTCTTTCACCCGTATGATTTCTCGCCGCGAACGGTTCCTCCAGATCATCGAAGTGCTCACCAAGCACGGTTTCGGTTTCGCTCTCGGTGGGTTGAAACCGCAGTGGCGGGCCCCCCTGGCGCGCGTGAAACTCATCGATCCGCAGACCATCCACTCCCAGCCCGAACACCTGCGCATGGCCCTGGAGGAACTGGGACCCACGTTCATCAAGCTAGGCCAGCTCGTCTCGACCCGCCCGGACGTGCTGCCCCCCGGCTACGCGGACGAACTGCTCAAGCTCCAGGACGACACCCCACCGATCCCCGTGGAGCAGATCCGGGCCATGATCGAGGCCGAACCGGATTCCCAGGCGGAGGAGATCCTCACGCACATGGACCCCGAGCCCGTGGCCACCGGCTCGATTGGTCAGGCCCACGCCGCCGTGTTCCGGGGACATGAAGTCATCGTCAAGGTCCGCCGCCCCGGCGTGACCGACGAGGTCAATCGCGACCTGGAGATTCTGCAGGACATGTCCTCGTGGGTGGCCCGCTACTGGACCGCCGCCCAGGACTACGACCTCGAGGGGCTCGTGGAGGAGTTCAGCGCCTCCCTGCGGGACGAACTGGACTTCATCCAGGAGGCCCGCAACTCCCAGCGCATGGCCGAGAACTTCATCGGCCACCCGCAGATCCACATCCCCGAGATCTATTGGGAGGCCACGACCTCCCGTGTGCTGACCATGGAGCGGATGTTCGGGGTCAAGATCAACGACTACGACGCTCTCGAGGCCGAGGGCGTCAACCGTCACCTGCTGGCCAAGGAGGCCACGGACGCGATCTGCAAAATGGTGTTCGAGGACGGGTTCTTCCACGCGGATCCTCACCCCGGCAACTTGTTCGTGGAGCCGGACGGGCGGATCGCGCTCATCGACTTCGGGATGGTCGGCAACCTCAGTGAGGAGTTCCGGGACCACCTGATCACCCTGCTGCTCGGCGTCGTGCAGAACAACCCGCGCCGTGCCGCGACCGGACTGCTGGGCTTGACCGACAGCGGCCAGCACGACATCTCCAAGAGGGACCTGGAACGCGACGTCTCCGTGATGATGCGCCGCTACGCCAACAAACCGCTCGAAGAGGTGCGGGTGGGCGAGCTCATGGCGGATCTGATCTCCGTGCTGCGCCACCACAAGCTGCAGCTCCCGCGCGAGTCCGCCTTGCTGCTGCGCATGCTCGTCACCGCCGAGTCCATGGGTACCGGCCTGGACCCCGGCTTCGACCTGGTCTCGGCCGTGCAGCCCTACGCGGAGCGGTTCATCATCAACCGGCTCTCCCCGGACATGCTGTTCAACCGGTTGCGCTCCACGATTGAAGAAGCCGTGCAAATGGGCGTGGACGTGCCCGAGTACGTGCGCCGCTTCCTGGTGGTGCTCGAACGCGGCGGCTTCGACGTCCACCTGCGCACGGACGAGCTGGATCCCCTGGTCAAGAGCGGCGCCAAGATCGGCCACCAGGTCGTGGCCGGCGGCGTGATCGCCGCGACCATCAATGGCACCGCGCACATCATCGCCTCGGACCCCGAGCGGTGGAAGAAGTACCACACGCCGTTGATCGTGGGTGGGATGTCCACGGTAGCGGCACTCAGCGGCTATCTCGCCGTGTCCTCCAACACGGAACGCGTCCGCCACGTGGTGCGGGTGCTGCGCGGGAACAAGTCCAAGCGCACCGTGCGTTGAGCACGGACGTGGTCCACGAGGCTCCACCGGGCGGTCAGTCCTGCTCCCGCCCGTTATATGCCCTCGACGAGGATGAGTCAGCCGTTTGCTCCGACAGGGCCTGGGCTCGCGCCGCATCCAGGCACGCTTGACTGAACGGAAGCGACCCTCCGTTCGCGAAGTCCCGTAAGTGCTCGTTGGCAGGGACTTGGACGTGGCTCACGTAGTACAGGCCAGGAACGCGCTTCGCTACTGTCGCATAAGCGACCCCAGGTTGTTTGAGGTTCGCGACCACCGCGCGGATTCCGGCCACGGAACCCGGGGCCACCAACAGCTCCAGCAAGCGTGCATCGATCGTCTTGACCGCCTGGCCGTCCTGGATGAACTCGTAATAGGGCCCGTGGTACCCGTCTATGTACCGCAGGCGGGCCGTCGGATGACCAGCCATGAAACACGCAACATCCCCGAGGTCGATCAAGACATCCGTGAGGTGCTCCAACAGACCCAGGACCATGACGTGCTTCGTCATGGTTGCCGACCTGCGCCGACTGACGCGCTTCGGGGCCTCGGCCCGAACCTCAATCTCGAATGCTGACGGGCCCAGCTGGCCGATAGAGAAGTCCTGGTTCCACCCAGAGATAATCCCCCTGGCGTCCCCGAGCAACTGCTGGGCCAGCAATTGCAAACCCGTGAAACTTTCGCGCAACGGTGACTGCGGCAAGGCCAGCTGTCTCCCGTCGCCATCCCGGTAGGTGACGGTAACGATCACACGGGCCTTGGGGGGGACGGTGCCCAGATAGTTGCGTGCC
>NZ_DDIY01000005.1:318866-319061 GCF_002338785.1 Kocuria sp. UBA1838
GTATTCCCTTAGACTGTGGCCGTACAGGGCGTGTGGGGCCGGGCTGGGTGATCCGCGGCTCACGTAACGCGTCATTGGCCGAGGTAAGGATGAATTGCGTGTTCACGATCATGCCGTTTTACGCCACCCGTCCGGAAGTCATCAAGATGGCTCCCTTCGTCACCGCCCTGCAGAACAGCGATCAGTTCGAGTACG
>NZ_DDIY01000007.1:0-2241 GCF_002338785.1 Kocuria sp. UBA1838
ACCACTTCTCGGGGCTTGACCTTGCGCCCCGCAGGCTGCGTTCGAGGAACAAGCTGGACCAGCTCATGCACTACCCTCAGGTTGATGCTGTGGGGGCTGCCGTAACCGCTTTTATCAGGGCGGTAATCCCGTCTCCAGATGTGGGGGAAGGGAACGTCATGGGCTCTAACGGCCATGCCAACTACCTCGCAGGACCCCCGGAATCGACGATCGGCCACCCCCAGCATCCATAGTGTTGAAATGCTGTTCCTGGGAAAGGGGCGGGATGAGGCCGCTGAGTGGGTGCCCCACGCGGTGCTTAACATCGGGGCCCACGGGGATCCGCCTGCCGAGATCGCCGAACTCGTCACCAGCCACGAACGTTACTGTTCAGCCGGCATAATGAGGTCAGTTGAACTAGAGGGTTCCGTGACGTTCCCAAGTTGATGGGGATGCCCGAGGTCCTCCGTGCCGCATGATCGTTGACGCTAGGGCAACTGCGTAAAGGATGGGGCGCATTTTCATGGTTTCACAACGACGTCTTCGCGGAATACAGTGTTCACGTTGATGAGCGAGGGCGAAGACGGCTGATCGCTGCACCTATTACGGTGAGTAAAGGTTCGGGAGGCCGGGCGTGAGCTGCATCTCAGCGGCGGCGGATGTGCGGGGATCGCTATTCGAAGAAATCCTCGTCTACGGCTAAGACATCAAAGGTCTGCCTCACCTGCACTCCCACCCGGTACTTGAGCATCAAGGCCACCAGGCGCTCGCCATCGATGAGGACGGGGCGAGAGGGGACTACTGCAGCGTAGTCTTTCGCGCCCGCAGTAAATGTGCTTGTGGTGATAAAGCTGCCCTTCGTTGCGCCCTTACCATGAAGTGCGCCCACGAAGGCCTGAATTGCCTCCCGGCCTACGGTGTTCTTCTCTGCGTAGCGCTTGGCCTGGATGTAAATCTGATCGAGGCCCAGGGGGTCCTGGTCAATGACCCCGTCTACACCCCCGTCTCCAGACCCGCCAATGCGGCGCCCTCGTTTGTCCGCCCCGCCGTACCCCATTTTCAGAAGCACCTGCACAACCGCCTCCTCAAAGAAATCGGGGTGGGTGCCGCGCAGGCGTTCCAAGAGATCTTCCGCTGTCTCGGCCGTGAGCTGGTTAATCCCTTCGTCGATTTTTTCAAGGGGGTCTAGCTCTGCCGCCTTTGGCGTTGTCGTGCTGTTCGGCTGCTTCGAGACCTCCGGGCTCCAGAACGGCTTGAAGTATTGGTTGGCCTCTCTGAATGTCATGCCTCTCGGATGTTCCTTGGTCCATGCCCGTCCCGCATCATTGAGCCGGTAGTACCCCCGCGCAGGGCGATCCACCAGGTTTGCGCGGGATAAATGGCTCAGCACCCACTGCATGCGCTGTTCATATCGGAGGCCGCCCGTGTTCAACTGTTCACTCTTGGCGGAGTCGCTCAATCCGGCGGCTTCGGCGGCGCGATCAAATATGTCCTTGCGGTGCAGGTTTTCCCCGGATGTCATGACCGATAAAACGGGCCTCAGGAGCTCCGGCCACGTGGGAACTTCGGTAGGGCGAGCATCAGGGGATGTCATGTGAAACCGCCTTGAGGTATGAATAGGTTCATGCAACCGACTGCGACCTGTCCAGTGTAGAGATGGCTGTGCCAGCACCCGATCAACGCATGTAAAGAAAACCATATCAATAATACCCCCCCAGGGTATATAGTCGATGGCATGAACACGCCCGCCACCACCCACCCCACCGATCACTCGGACTCCCTCTCGGGCCACGACATGCACGACCACGCCCCCTCCAACCACGCAGGCCACGACATGTCCAACATGGCCGCCAGCGCCACCCTCCACTGCCTCACCGGCTGTTCCATCGGCGAGATCCTCGGCCTGATCCTGGCCACCGTGTTCGGGTGGGGCAACGTCACCAGCACCGCCGTGGCCATCGCCCTGGCTTTCGTGTTCGGCTATGCCCTGTCCTCCATGCCCCTGCTGCGCGCCGGCATCAGCGTGGGTCGGGCCCTGCGTCTCGTGCTCGCCGCGGACACCGTCTCCATCCTCACCATGGAGGTCGTGGACAACCTCGTCATGTGGCTGGTCCCCGGCGCCATGGACGCCGGGCTGCTCGATGCCCTCTTCTGGGGCTCCATGGCCCTGTCCCTCGTGATCGCGTACTTCGCGGCATACCCGGTGAACAAGGCCCTGCTGCGCCGCGGCAAGGGCCACGCCATCACCCACCACGCCTCCGG
>NZ_DDIY01000007.1:2458-11105 GCF_002338785.1 Kocuria sp. UBA1838
CACCAGAAACCCGCCCGTACCGGGGTCCAGCAACCCGGGCGGGCCCGCAGAAAGGATCCTTTCCCATGCGTCGACTTCCCCTCACCCTCGCCGGTCTCGCCATCCTGGTGACCGCCACCGCCTGCTCCGCCGGTTCCGATTCCGCGGACCACTCCGCCCACGAGGGCCACGAGACCAGCGCGACCTCCAGCGCGACGAGCCAGGCGACGTCGTCCTCCGCGAGTGGCACGCCCAGTGCGAGCCAGGGCGGGCACGAGCACATGCACGCCATGGACGGTGGCCCCGCCCCGGAGGGCATCACCGCCGCGGAGAAGCCCACCTACCCGGTGGGCACGCAGGTCACGCTGACCGCCGACCACATGGAGGGCATGAAGGGCGCCCCGGCCACTGTGGTGGGCGCTTACAAGACCGTGGCCTACGCCGTGAACTACACCCCCACGGACGGCGGACCCGAGGTCACCAACCACAAGTGGGTCGTCCAGGAGGAACTCCAGGGTGCCGGTTCCGAGCGCCTCGCGGACGGGACCGAGGTCACCATCGAGGCGGACCACATGCCCGGCATGAAGGGCGCCACGGGCACCGTTGCCTCCTCAACCACCCAGACGGTCTACATGGTGGACTACGAGGCGGACGGCATGACCATGACCAACCACAAGTGGGTCGTGGAGAAGGAGATGAAGCCCCGCGGCTGATTTCACCGCACCAAGCGTCATCTCCCGCCAACCTGCATGTTTTCGAATACTCTTGGCTTCATCTCCTCCGCTGCCGCGGATTCGGAGCGTGTCCATCCCCCCAGACACACGGAGCGCCCTCGTGAGCCCTGAACACCCGTCCGTCCTCGTTGCGGACGACGACCCCGACATTCGCGACCTCGTGGTCTTCAAACTGCAGCAGGCGGGATACGAGGTCCGGGCGGTGGAGGATGGCACCGCTGCGCTGAGCGCGCTGGAGGACGGCATCCCAGACGTCGTGGTGCTGGACGTCATGATGCCCGGTCTCAGCGGACTGGACGTGCTGCGCCAGATCCGTGCCACCGAGGCTCTGAAACACCTCAAAGTGGTCCTGCTGACCGCCCGGGCCAGGGACGCGGACGTGGACGACGGGTACAACACCGGTGCGGACGAGTACGTCACCAAGCCCTTCAGCCCCCGTGAGCTGCTGCACCGTGTGAACAGCCTCCTCGGCCGGGGGCGGTGACCCGCAGTGGCGACCCCCACGGTGGTCTCCGCGCAGCTGCTGTCCTGGGTGCTGTGGGTTCTGGTATGGGCCGCGGCTCTGCTCCTCGCGACCGTCCTGGGAACGCGTGCAGGCCGGCAGTGGCGTGAACGCCGGGACGCGAAGCTGCTCGGTGAGTTGCGCCCCGCAATGCTCGAGGTCGCGTCCGGTGAGGACGACGACGCCTCCGCCCTGCGCCGCCTGACCGCGGTGCCCCGGCGCCGCGTACCGGTGGTGGACCGCGCCGTCTCCGCGATGCTCTCCAAGGTCAGGGGGGAGCCCGCCCGTGCTCTGGCCAGGGTGCTCGACGCCCACGGACGCGCCGAGTGGGCCATCACGGGGCTCTCCTCCCACAGCGCGGTGCGCCGTGCCCACGCTGCCTGGACCCTCGGGCTGATGCGCGCTCGCGAGTCCGCGCCCCGGATCCTGCCCCTGCTCCAGGACCGTTCCGTGGACGTGGTGGTTGCCGCCGCCCGTGCCCTGGCGCTGCTCGGCGACGGCTCCGCCGCCCGCGCCGTGCTGCGCGCGGTGGCCCCGCGGCGTCGTCCCCGCGGACTGCCCAGCTGGGTGGCCGTGGAGTCCCTGTGCGCCTTCGACGACGCAGCGGCACCCGTGATCGAGGAGGCCACCCTGCACCCGGACCCGGCGGTGCGCCATGTGGCGGCAACTGTGATCGGAGTGCGCCCCGTGCCAGGTGCCGCTCCCGTCGTGCGTGAGCGCCTGGCACAGGAGACCGACCCCCGGGCCCTCACCGCCTTCGTCGGCGCCCTGGGATGGGTGGGGGGAGCGCAGGACCTCGCCGTCCTGTCCGAGCTCGCCCGCCACCGGGACGAGAGCGTGGCGCTCGCCGCCGTGGAGTCCCTCGAACGGCTGGGTCTGCCCGCCTCCGTGGCGGCCCTGGGCCCCCTGGTCGAGGACACCCGGCCCCGGTTGGCGGAGCGGGCCGCGGTGGCTCTCACCGAACTGGGCCCTGCCGGGCGGGAGCGGCTGCTGGGCGCCCTGGACGGGGACACCCCTGCCGTGCACCCCGCCCACTACGCGCTCCAGCTGAGCGCCATGAGAGGAGGCGGCCGTGGAGTGGCTTGAGCTGCTGCGCGGCGCTGTGGCCGGGATCCTGGCGTTCATTGCGGTGCCGGTGCTGATCTACTTCCTGCTGATCAACACGTCCTACCTGGTGATGATCGTCCTGGCGGCGGTGGACTTCGTGGCCTACCGCCGCCGGATCCCGTTCGCGGGGCGGGAGGAGCTGATGCACTCCCGCACCATGCCCGGCATCAGCGTGGTGGCACCCATGCACAACGAGGAGGTCGGCATCCGCGTGGCCGTGGAGTCCTTTCTGTCGCTGCAGCACCCGCGCCACGAGGTGATCGTGGTGGACGACGGCAGCACCGACAATGGTTTCGAGGTGCTGCGCCGGGCCTTCGACCTGGTGCCGGTGTCCCGGCAGATGCCCGAGGACGTTCCGGTGCGGGAGGCACCGACCAGCATTCACGTCCCGCGGGACGGGCGGACCCGGCTGACCGTGGTGCACAAGCGCAACTCGGGCCGCTCCGACTCCATCAACGTGGGCATCAACCTGGCCCGCGAGGACCTGGTGCTGTTCGTGGACTCGGACTCCATCCTGGACCCCGGGGCGCTGCTGACGGTGTCCCGGCCCTTCATCGAGGACCCGATCTCCACGGTCGCCGCCGGGGGAGTGATCCGCGCCGTCAACGGGTGCCGCGTGAAGGGCGGCCGTGTCCTGGAGGTGCGCATGCCGGGCACGCCGCTCGCGGACATCCAGGTGATGGAGTACCTGCGAGCCTTCCACCTGGGACGCGCAGGCTGGTCCCGGATCAACGCGCTGCTGCTGATCAGCGGCGCGTTCGGTGTCTTCCGCCGGGATGCCCTCGTGGCGGTGGGAGGTCTGGACGCCTCGAGCATCGGTGAGGACTTCGAACTGGTGATGCGTCTGCACCGGACCTTCCGCAGGCAGCGCCGGCCCTACCGCGTCACCTTTCTCACGGAGCCCATCTGCTGGACGGAGGTCCCCAGCACCCTGCCCGTGCTGCGGCGGCAGCGGGCGCGCTGGCACCGGGGTCTGTGGGAGACCCTGTGGGCCTACCGGGACATGCTGTTCAACCCCCGCTACGGCCGGCTGGGTCTCGTGGCGGTTCCGTACTACTGGCTCTTCGAGCTGATCGCCCCGCTGCTGGAACTCGCCGGGCTGGTACTGATCGCCCTGGGCTTCGCGCTGGGACTCGTGTCCTGGCAGTACTTCCTGTTGTTCATGCTCGTGGCCTACGCGTACGCGATCATCGTGACCCTCGCGGCCGTGACGATCGAGGAGCTGAGCTACCACAAGTACCCCCGCTGGCGGGACCTGGGCATCACGCTGGGCGCGGTGGTCCTGGAGAACCTGGGCTACCGCCAGCTCACGGCGTGGTGGCGCATGGAGGGCTGGGTGGCCTCCCTGCTGGGGCGCCGCCAGCAGTGGGGCACCATGACCCGTTCGGGTTTCACGGAGGTGGACGGATGAGCGCCCGCTTCCCGGCAGTGACCCGCGTGCGGGACGGTGTCCGCCACCGCGGGGTGCGCGCCATCCTCCTGCAGGTGCTCGCCCTGTTGTGCCTCGCACTGCTCTTCACCGGCGCCACCGCACTGTGGGGACTGCACACGGTGCAGCTGAACGTGGCCGCCACGCGCACCACCATCACACCCCTGATGGATGCCACGCACCAGGTGGAGGCCACGCTGCTGCGCGCCCAGACGGCCGCGCGGGGCTACTCGGTCAGCGGAGACCAGGCTTTCGCGCGGGAGTACGCTAAGGCCACTGCGGACCTCACTGCAGCCCAGGACGTCCTGGGTGAGGTGGCGGCCGGGCGGCTGCCGCAGCTGCGGTCCTTGAACGAGTCCGTGGACACCTGGCTCGGTCTCACCCGGGAACCAGGGAGGGACACCCCGCGGAGATCTCTGGACCTGCCCACTACGACATCCGCCATGGACCGGGCCCTCGGCACACTGGAGGACGTCCGGGCGGACGCCTCCCGCCTGCGGGAGCAGCGCAGAGCGGATCTGAACCGGTCCATGACCCTGGCCGCGGCCGCCGTGGTGACTGCCGCGATGCTGTCGATCGCGGTGGCGTTCCTCGCCCTGGGCCGCGCGGACCGCGCCCTCGGGGCGCCGCTGCTCGCGCTGCAGTGCACGGTTGCGAGGCAGCGCGCGGGCGACCACGACGCCGTCGCGGACACCTCCCACGGCGCTGCGGAGGTGGTGGATCTCGCCGCGTCCTTCAACGCCTTCACCCGCGAGGCCCGGGACGTGGTGGAGCAGCGGGAGCGCACCCTGGAGCAGCTCACGGAGCTCAACCGCCAGAAATCCGTGTTCGTCTCCACCACCAACCACGAGCTGCGAACCCCGCTCACGTCCATCAGCGGCTATGTGGAGATGCTCCAGGACGGGGACTTCGGCAGTGTCGGCCCGGAACAGGCCCGCGTGCTGGAAGTGGTGCGGCGCAACACGGAACGGCTGCGGCTGCTGATCGAGGACCTGCTGCTGATCAACAAGCTGGACCAGGACCAGGAGAACCGCTCGGCGCGCCACCGTGTGCTGGACCTCGCGGAGTGCGTGTCCGGGGTGGTCACCAATCTCGTTCCCCAGGCCGCGGCGGGCGAGGTGACCGTCCACGTGGACACGGACGGTTCGTGGCCCGTGTTCGGGGACCGGGACCGTCTGGAGCGGGCCGTCACCAACGTGGTGGGTAACGCCATCAAGTTCACCCCGCCCCACGGTGCCGTCTCGCTGACGCTGGAAGGCACGCCCGATGGCACGGGAGTCCGCCTGACGTGCACGGACACCGGGATGGGCATTCCCGAGAAAGAGGTGGGGTCCCTCTTCACGAGCTTCACCCGGGCCTCCAACGCCACGGCCCAGCAGGTGCCCGGAACGGGACTGGGGCTCGTGATCATGCGCACCATCGTGGAGCAGCACGGGGGGTCCGTGGCCCTGGAGTCGGTGGAGGGGGAAGGCACCACCGTCACGCTGAATCTCCCCCTGGCGACCCAGCGGAGCGAACCGGTGCAGCGGGTCGTGGCTACCGATGCTCCGTGATGCTCTCCTGAATGAGAATTGTTCGCAACCATGAGGTTCCGTGAAGGCTCGCACCTCGCTCCGCTCCCTCAAGCAGATCCCCGGCTCGCAGGTGGTCCGCCGCCGGGGCAAGACCGACGTGATCAACAGGAAGAATCGGCGCATGAAGGCTCGTTAGGGCTGAGCCGCGCGCGGGGCGCCCCCGGGAGCCGGTTCGTGCGGCGTCGGCGATCACCGTGGGGTGCGTAAATTACTCCTGGGCTGCCCCATGTGACGAGCAACCGGGGGTAGCGTCCGCTGGGGGCGAATCCTTGCTGTGGCAAACGTTTGTGCATGCCACCATGGCGACATGGCTACTACCGATTCCACCAGCACCCAAATTCAGCTCGTCTCCCGCCCCGAGGGGTGGCCCGAGCACGAGAACTTCCGCACCGTCACCGTGGACCTGCCGGAGCTGCAGGACGGAGAGGTGCGCGTGCGCAACGAGTTCATGTCCGTGGACCCGTACATGCGCGGGCGCATGCGGGACGAGAAGAGCTACGTCCCGCCGTTCGCCCTGAACGAGACCATGACCGGCGGCGCCATCGGCCGCGTGGTCGAGTCCCGCTCCGAGGACCTGCCCGAGGGCACCCCCGTGCTGCACCAGTACGGCTGGCGCGACCTCGCCCAGGGATCTGCCAAGGAGTTCACCAAGGTCGAGGAGCTGCCCAACGCCGAGCTGTCCGTGTACCTGGGCGTGCTGGGCATGACAGGGATGACTGCGTACACCGGGCTCACCCGCATCGCCGGGCTGAAGGAGGGGGACCGCGTGTTCGTCTCCGGTGCCGCCGGCGCCGTGGGCTCCATCGCGGGTCAGATCGCCAAGCTGCTGGGCGCCTCCTACGTGATCGGTTCCGCCGGCTCGGACGAGAAGGCCCGGATGCTCACCGAGAAGTACGGCTTCGACAAGGTGCTCAACTACAAGGATGCCCCCATCCGTGAGCAGCTGGCCGATGCTGTGGGTGAGGATGGCGTGGACGTGTACTACGACAACGTGGGCGGCGACCACCTGGAGGCGGCTCTGGACGTGCTCAACCGTCACGGCCGTGTGGCCGTGTGCGGCGCGATCAGCCAGTACAACTCCACCGAGCGCCCCTGCGGCCCGGACAACATGGGCAACATCATCAAGAACTCCCTCATGCTGGAGGGCTTCACCATGGGTGACCACACTGACGTCGCCCAGGAGTACCGCCAGCGGATGGGTGAGTGGTTCACCTCCGGCAAGGTCACCCACGATGAGACCGTGGTGGAGGGCATCGACCACGCCGTGGACGCGTTCCTGGACATGATGAAGGGCGCGAACAAGGGCAAGATGGTCGTCAAGATCTGAGTGACGTCCTCGCCGCGTGGCTGCGCGGCACTGTGACCGTCGTCGAGGAACCGCTCCGCTGCTCTGCGTGGCGGTTCCTCTCCATATCATGGCCGCGTCCGAGCTGCTCGCCCGGCGCCCCCACGAGAGGAAACCGTGCCCCGACACCCTCTGCCGCATCGCGTGAGACCCGTGCAGATGCTGCGCGCGCTGCATGCTGAACCCGGTCTCGCGGCGCTGCTCGGGGACTGGATGCACGGGGACGCGGTGATCGGCATCCGGCCCGCGCGCGTGCTCGGTGCGGACGAGGACCCGTTCGCCGCTCTGGGCTCCGCGGACGACGACGATCCTCCCGCCGTGGCGCGCGCCGCCCCGCCCAGCACGGGCGGGAACCGGCACGATCTCTGCGCTCTGGCTCGCCCCTGCGCCGAGCCACCCGCCGCCGATCCCGCCCGCTTCGGCGGCGGGTGGCTCGGCTACCTGGGGTACCAGCTCTCGCGTCGCCTGGAGTCGCTCCCGCCCGCACCTCCGCACTCGGGCGGTCTGCCGGAGCACCACCTGGCGCGCTACGACCACGTCCTGGTGCACGACAGCGCGGCGGACCGCTGGTTCTGTGAGTCCCTGCCCGGTGCGGACCCTGCCCGGGTGGCCGAGACGATGGCGGCGGTGGAGCGGGCGCTCGGGGCCGGCCCGGCGTCCTCGTCCGGGGCGTCCGCGCCGCGCTCGTACCGGTGCGGGCCGTTCGAAGCCGCCGTGACCGGCGCGGCCCACGCCAAGGCGGTGCGGCGCGCGCTGGCGCACATCCGGGACGGGGACATCTTCCAGGCGAACATCTGCCGAGAGCTCACAGCGGCATTCGACGGTGACCCACTGGACCTGTTCTGCGCCGGGTACGAGCGGCTGCGGCCGCGTTTCGCCGGGTTCTTGCGCGTGCCGGGCGGCGCGGTGGCCAGCTTCTCGCCCGAGCTCTACCTGCGTCGGACGGGCACCGCCGTGCTCACGTCCCCGATCAAGGGCACCGCGCCCGCGGACTCGGACCCCCGCGAGCTGCACGCCTCCGCCAAGAATCGCGCGGAGAACGTGATGATCGTGGACCTCATGCGCAACGACCTCTCCCGCGTGTGCGTCCCCGGCTCCGTGCTGAGCCCCGCCGTGCCGCGTGTGGAGCCGCACACGGGCGTCCACCACCTGGTCGCGGATGTCCACGGCACGCTGCGCCCCGGGCTCGACGACGCCGCCCTCCTGCGCTCCACGTTCCCGCCCGGTTCGTGCACGGGGGCGCCGAAGGTCAGGGCCACCGAGATCATCAACGCCCTGGAGACCACCGCGCGGGGCGTCTACACCGGTGGGATCGGGTACGCGAGTCCCGTGGCGGGGCTGGCCATGAACGTGGCCATCCGTACGTTCGAGTTCTCGGGCGCCACGGTGCGCCTGGGTGTGGGCGGCGGGATCGTCGCTGACTCGGACCCGGACGGGGAGGCGTTCGAGACCCTCGTGAAGGCCGCCCCGCTGCTGGATGCGGTCGGCGCCCGCTTCGGGCCCGAGCTGTCCCGGGAGTGGCGTGAGCACGCGGAGTCCTCGGAGGTGGCGACCCCGGCGTGCGTGGGAGGCAGTGGGGCACCGTCGCGCGCGGCAGCCTCGCTGCGGGACGCGCCCGTGATCCGCTCGACCCCCGACCCCTCCCTGGGGGTCTTCACCACGATGCTCGTCCGCGAGGGGCGCCCCGAGCAGCTGGTGGAGCACCTGGCAAGGCTCGGGAGCAGCGTGCGGGCGTGCTTCTCCCATGAGCTGCCGGGCGCGCTCGCAGAGCAGGTCCGCCAGCGTGCCGCCGGATTGGATGGCCCGCACCGGCTGCGGGTCACGGCAGTTCCGGACGCTGGGAGTCTGTGTCTCGAGATGACCCACGCCCCGCTGAACCCTCCCGGCGCGGCCCCTCCCGTGGATCCGTGGGTGCTGCACCCGGTGGTGGTGCCCGGCGGGTGGGGCCGCCACAAGTGGGCGGACCGCCGCGCCCTG
>NZ_DDIY01000015.1:0-38250 GCF_002338785.1 Kocuria sp. UBA1838
CCCGGCCGTGCGCGCGTCCACCACGATCCCGGGATCCGTCAGCCCCGCGTCGCGGAGCATGGCCTGCAGCTCGCGCACCTTGCCCGCGTTCTGTGTCGCGAGCACCACGCGGGCACCGCGTACGTCATCGGCCACGGGTGGCCTCCAGGGTCTCCCGCTGGATCTCGGCCAGCTGGGCGCACCCGGCCACGGCGAGGTCGAGCAGCACGTCCAGTTCGGCGCGCTTGAACGGTGCGCCCTCGGCCGTGCCCTGGACCTCCACGAAGTCCCCCGAGCCGGTCACGACGACGTTCATGTCGGTTTCCGCGCGCACGTCCTCCACGTACGGCAGGTCCAGCACGGGAACACCGTCGATGATCCCCACGGACACGGCCGAGACCGTGTCGATGAGGGGGTTGACCCGCGGCTTGAGGATACCGTTGTCGTGGGCCCAGCGGATGGCCTCGGCGAGCGCGACGTACGCGCCGGTGATGGACGCGGTGCGCGTACCGCCGTCGGCCTGCAGGACGTCGCAGTCGAGGACCACGGTGTTCTCCCCGAGGGCCTTGAGGTCGATGATCGAACGCAGGGAGCGGCCGATCAGACGCGAGATCTCATGGGTGCGGCCACCGACCTTGCCCTTGACCGATTCGCGGGCCGAGCGCGTGGAGGTGGCGCGCGGGAGCATGGCGTACTCCGCGGTGACCCAACCCCGGCCCTCACCCTTGAGCCAGCGAGGCACGCCCTCCGTGAGGGACGCGGTGCACAGCACACGGGTGCCGCCGAATTCGATCAGGGCGGAACCCTCGGCCTGTTCGGACCAACCGCGGGTGATGGTGATGGGCCGCAGTTCGTCGACGGCGCGCCCGTCCGCTCGTACCAGCCCCGATGCGGCGGAGCCACCCTCGCCCGTGGAATTCTCGGTGGATCGTGCCGGCTCGGTAGGCGAAGTCATGGGTTTCAGCCTAGTCCCCGGTCACCGCGCTTGCCAATGCAGTGAACGACTGGTCGGTCGGCCCGGCAACGTCGTAACTCGTGGCCACACGGGCCACCGTGACCGGACCGGAGAACGCTCCGACGGCCTCCGCCGTGGCCGTGTCCACCGAGTTCCACACGGGCAGGTGGGTCAGCAGCAACCGACGCACACCCGCGGCGGTCGCGGTCTCTCCCGCGCGCTTGCCCGTGAGGTGGATCCCGCGCAGATGGTCCTCGCGGCCCTCCTGGTAGGCGGCCTCGCACAGGAACACGTCCGCGTCGCGGGCCGCTGCCACGAGCTCGTCGCACACGTCGGTGTCCCCCGAATACGTGAGGACCTCTGTGCCCTGGGCCCCGCGGTACTCGACGCGCAGCGCATAGGGCTCGGGGCACGGGTGGTTCACTGGGTGGGGTGTGACCGTGAACGGACCCACGGTCACGGGCTGGTTGGCCTGCCACACGTGGAAGTCGAACTCGGTGTCCATCGAGTGCTCGGGCGGCAACAGGTGCAGCTGGTTGAGGTATCCGTGCAGCATGGACGGACCGTAGATCGGGATGCGACCGCCCTGCCATCCGCGGGGATCCCACTTCACAGCCACGTGCAGACCGCCCACGTCCACGCAGTGGTCCGGGTGCAGGTGGGAGAGCATGATCGCGTCGATCTCGTGCAGGTCGATGTGGCGCTGCAGGACACCCAGGGCACCGTTGCCCATGTCCAGCACGATGCGCCACGTGCGCCCGTGCGCGTCCTCGCCGGAGAGCAGGTAGCACGAGGCGGGGGCATCGGGCCCGGGAAAACTTCCGGTGTTACCGATCACTGTGAGGATCATGGGTGATCGCCTTTCTGGTGCCGACTCAGCGCTGAGCCGCGTGGATCGTGGCGAGGGAACCGGTGGGGTACTGCTCCGCGACGGACGCCGTGTGCCGGACGCGGACCACTTCGGGGCCCAGGAACCGTTGGGCGAGGACCTCGAAGCTCACGGGGTCCCCCGTGGCCAGGAATTCGTGGTGGGGAGCGAGCTCGGGATCCCGCTCGAGGTGGTTGTCCAGCAGGCAGCGGTAGACGTCCCGCGAGGCCTCTTCCGAGGACGAGACCAGGTTCACGCTCTCGCCCATGACGTAAGAGATCACCGCCGTGAGCAGCGGGTAGTGCGTGCACCCGAGCACCAGGGTGTCTACGCTCGCGTCCTTGAGGGGCTGGAGGTAGTGCTGGGCGGTGCGCAACAGATCGGGCCCCGTGGTGACGCCGCGCTCCACGTACTCCACGAATTCGGGGCACGCCACGGACGTGATTTCGAGCTGGGGTGCGGCCGCGAACGTGTCGTCGTACGCGCGCGAGCCGATCGTCGCCTCGGTGCCGATCACCCCCACCCGACCGGAGCGCGTGGTGGCCACCGCGCGGCGCACCGCGGGCTGGATGACCTCGGTCACGGGGATGTTGTAACCGCGCGTGTAACGCTCGCGCGCATCCCGCAGCACTGCGGCGGACGCGGTGTTGCACGCGATCACGAGCAGCTTGACCCCGGAGTCCACGAGGTCGTCCATGATGCGCAGGGCGTTGGAACGCACCTCGGCGATCGGCAGGGGCCCGTAGGGGCCGTGCGCGGTGTCACCGACGTAGAGGATCTCCTCGTTGGGCAGCTGGTCGATGATCGCCCGCGCCACCGTGAGCCCGCCCACACCCGAATCGAACACGCCGATGGGCGAGTTGGGATTGGGACCGGTGGGACGTTCGTGCACCTGCATACCGGAAAACTGTAGTGCTTTTCGCGCGCGCCCTCGCGCATGAGACGTGTGACCTTGGCGATCCCCGGTCACCGGGGCGGCAGGGTCTTCAGCAGCGCGTTCATGAGGGTCTCCTGAAGCCAGGAGACGAAGTTGTAGACCACACCCATGTACTGCTCCACGTCCTCGGCCCGGCCGAAGTCGGTCAGCTCGGCCACGCGCTCGGCGGCCTCGGTCGAGTCGATGTTCAGCCGGGAGGCCAGCACCAGGCGGACGTCGTTGAGCGAGCGCGCGAAGTCCTGTGCCTGCGCCACGCTCAGCACCACGGGCTGGGATTCCAGGGCCAGGGAGGACGCACGCAATGCCGCGGTCTTGCGTTCGCGCAGCGAGCGGTCCGTGAGTCGCCGGAACTCCGCGGCCTGTTCCGGGTCCGACGACGCCGCGGGCAGCAGCCTGCGCACCGCCGGGTCCGTGGGTTCGGCCACGTCCTCGTCCCAGCCGAGCAGCGCCTCGAGCGGGTCGTCGTTGCGAGCCGGCCCGTCCTCGCGCGCTGCGGGTGCCAGGGTCTCCCCCACGTCCGAGAACAGTTTCTGCAACAACCGCACCTCGGGGGCCTCGAACCGACCGACGATGCCCTTGCGCGTGCGCTTGAACCCGTGCGCCATCAGTGCTCCCCCGCCTTCTCGTACGTGGCCCACAGGCCGTAGCCGTGCAGCGAGCTCACGTGCGTCTCCGCCTCCTCGAGGGTTCCCGTGAACACGATCGAGCGGCCCCGGTTGTGCACCTCGAGCATGAGTGTGCGGGCCTTGGCGTCCGAGTAGCCGAAGTGGGCGCGGAACACGTAGACCACGTAGCTCATGAGGTTCACGGGATCGTCCCACACCACCACGTTCCACGGCACGTTCATGGCCGTGACCGCCTGCTCCTCCCGTTCGAGCACGGGGGACTCCGCCGGCGCGGAGCTCATCAGGACGGCCGGGATCCGGGCGGGGACGGCGCGGTGCGTAGTGAACATCGCCTCCATGGTAGTCACGGGGACACGGATGTGCGCACGACGGACGGCCCACTAGGCTGGCCACGTGAACGAGCACACCTATTCCTGGCACCCGCAGCCCACGTCCTTGCTGACGGACCACTACGAGCTCACCATGTTGCAGGCCGCGCTCCGGGCAGGCACCGCGTCCCGCCGCAGCGTGTTCGAGGTCTTCGCCCGCAGACTCCCCAACGGCCGCCGCTACGGGGTGTTCGCCGGGATGGGCCGGGTGCTCGAGGGGCTCGAGCAGTTCCGATTCACCGACGAGCAGCTGCGGTTCCTGCGGGACACCGCCGTGGTGGACGCCCAGACCGTGGCGTACCTGGAGAACTTCCGTTTCACCGGCCAGATCCGCGGCTACGCCGAGGGCGAGACGTACTTCCCCCACTCGCCGCTGCTGAGCGTGGAGTCCTCGTTCGCCGAGGCGTGCGTCCTGGAGACCTACATCCTCTCCGTCCTGAACTTCGATTCCGCCGTGGCCTCGGCGGCCTCCCGCATGGTGGGTGCCGCGGGAGAGCGCCCGTGCATCGAGATGGGATCGCGCCGCGCCCACGAGCAGGCGGCCGTGGCCGCGGCCCGCGCCGCCGTGGTCGCGGGCTTCGACTCGACCTCCAACCTCGAGGCCGGTTTCCGCTACGGGGTCAAGACCGTGGGCACCGCGGCCCACTCGTTCACCCTGCTGCACGACTCCGAGGAGCAGGCGTTCCGCGCCCAACTGGACGCGCTGGGTGTGTCCACGACCCTTCTGGTCGACACGTACGACGTCGAACGGGCCGTCACGCTCGCCGTCGAGATCGCGGGCAAGGACCTCGGGGGCGTACGCCTGGACTCCGGCGACCTCGTGACGCAGGCCACGTCCGTGCGCGCGCTGCTCGACAAGCTCGGCAACTCCAACACCCGGATCACGGTCACCAGCGACCTGGACGAGTACGCGATCGCCGCCCTGCGCGCCGCTCCCGTGGACGCATACGGCGTGGGCACGCGCCTCGTCACGGGCTCGGGTGCCCCCACGTCGTCGATGGTCTACAAGCTCGTCTCGCGCGAGGGCGCCTCGGGCGCCATGGAACCCGTGGCCAAGGCGTCCCCCGGCAAGAAGTCGGTGGGCGGCGAGAAGTACGCGCTGCGCCGTCGTGATCCCCAGGGCGTGGCCACACACGAGATCGTGGGCGTGTCGCACATGCCCGAGGACGACGGCGATGACCGCCCCCTGCTCGTGGACTACGTCACCGGCGGCGAGCTGCACGACGGCTACACGGGCCCCGAGGCCGTAACCCGTGCCCGGCAGCGCCACGTCGATTCCGTGGCCGAACTGCCCCGCGCGGCGCGCCGACTCTCCGAGGGCGAGCCCGTGATCCCCACCGTGATCGAACCCGGAACCGCACACTGACCAGGGAGGTAGCCATGCGCACTGCATTGCTGATCGTGGACATCCAGAACGACTTCTGCGAGGGCGGCAGCCTGGCCGTCGAAGGCGGGGCGGCGGTCGCCGCGCAGGTCTCCGAGTACCTCGAGGACCACCACGGCGACTACGTTGCCGTGGCCGCGACCCAGGACTGGCATGTTGACCCCGGGGAGCACTTCAGCGACACCCCCGACTTCGTCACGAGCTGGCCCGTGCACTGCGTCGCGGAGACCACCGGCGCTGAAACGCACCCCGATCTCGACACCGAGTACGTCACGGAGTACTTCCGTAAGGGCGCATACGACGCCGCCTACTCCGGTTTCGAGGGCCTGTCCGCCCCGGACGTGGACGTCCCCATGGGGGAACCGGAGGAGGACTCCGACGAAGAACGCGTGAGCCTGGACGACTGGCTGCAGGAACGCGGCGTCGAGGCCGTGGACGTCGTCGGTCTCGCGCTGGACCACTGCGTGCTGGCCACCGCCAAGGACGCCGTGGAGGCCGGCTACGAGACCCGGGTGCTGCTGCCGCTCACCGCGCCCGTGGCAGCCGAGTCCGGTGAGCGGGCGGTCGAGGAACTCGAGGCCGCGGGCGCGGAGGTCGTGACCGACCTGGACTGAACGCCCGCCGCGCCGCCGTGCGGGCCGCGCCGCTTGGCCGCGTCGCCGCGTCGGCCGCTACGCGGCGTCGGCTACTTCCGGCCGATGAACCAGCGCTGCAACAGGGCGATCCGTGCGGTCAGCTGGTCCTCGGAGGCCTGGGCCACGGCCGGGCCTCCGCACTTGGTGCGCAATTCGTTGTGGATCACCCCGTGCGGTGTTCCGGTTCGCGCGGACCACGCGGAGACGTTCTTGGACAGCTGCGAGCGCAGGTCCTTCAGGCGGCGGTGATCCGGCACCGCGGGGGTCTGGGGTGCGTCATGGCCGCTCCGACCGTTGCGCTGGGCCGAGCGCGATTGCCGCTCCCGCAGCAGGGCCGAGACCTGGTCCGCGTCGAGCAACCCGGGGATCCCCAGGTATTCGGCTTCCTCCTCGGAACCAACCGCCGCGCCACCGCCGAAGGCGCCGCCATCGAAGAGCACACCGTGGAAGGACGCGTCCGAGTCCAGGGCCTGGAAGTTGCCCTGGGCCAGGGACGACGACGCCTTGTCCTCGCGGTTGGCCTCATCCAGCAGGTCGTCGTCCCAGCCCGTTTCCATGGGCTGGTCGAAGTCCACGACCCCCGGCATGTTCTTGGGCTTGTCCAACGCGTGGTCCCGCTCCTCCTCCATGGAGTTGGCGAGCGCCATGAGCGTGGGCACCGAGGGCAGGAACACGGACGCGGTCTCCCCGCGCTTGCGGGCGCGCACGAAGCGACCCACCGCCTGGGCGAAGAACAGCGGCGTGGAGGTGGACGTGGCGTACACGCCCACGGCCAACCGGGGCACGTCCACGCCCTCGGAGACCATGCGCACCGCGATCATCCAGCGCTTGTCGGATTCGGAGAACTCGTCGATCTTGTTGGACGCGGTCTTGTCGTCCGAGAGCACCACGGTGGGCCGCTCCCCCGTGATGGCGTGCAACTGTTCGGCGTAGGCCTTGGCGTCCTGGTGGTCCGTGGCGATCACGAGCGCCCCGGCGTCCGGGACGGTGCGCCGCACCTGCGTGAGCCGCTGATCGGCGGCGCGCAGCACGGACGGGATCCACTGCCCGTGCGGGTCCAGGGCGGTACGCCACGCGTGGGACGTGATGTCCTTGGTGAACCCCTCCCCGAGCTGGGCGGCCATCTCCTCACCGGCCGAGGTCCGCCAGCGCATCTGACCCGAGTAGGCCATGAAGATCACGGGACGCACCACGTGATCGTGCAGGGCGTCCGCGTACCCGTACGTGTAATCGGCCGTGGACCGGCGGATCCCGTCCCCGTCCTCCTCGTAGCTCACGAACGGGATGGGCGAGGTGTCCGAGCGGAACGGTGTACCCGTAAGGGCGAGCCGGCGGGTCGCGGGTTCGAAGGCCTCGCGCAGCCCGTCGCCCCAGGACAGGGAGTCACCGGCGTGGTGGATCTCGTCCATGATCACGAGCGTGCGCCCGGCCTCGGTGCGCGCGCGATGCAGCAGCGGCTTGTTGGCCACCTGTGCGTAGGTCACGGCCGCGCCCATGTAGCCGCGGCCGTGCTGGCCGTCCGCGTTCTTGAAGTTGGGGTCGATCGCGAGTCCCACGCGCGCCGCGGCGTCGGCCCACTGGCGCTTGAGGTGTTCCGTGGGGGTCACCACGGTCACGCGCTGAACGGTCCCCGCGTCATGCAGCTTCTTGGCCACGGTCAACGCGAAGGTCGTCTTACCCGCACCAGGGGTCGCCACGGCCATGAAATCACGCGGTTGGGCTTGTTCGTAGCGGTGGATCGCCTCCGCCTGCCACGCGCGCAACTTGGGCGCGGTCCCCCACGCCGCCCGGTCCGGATAGGCCGGCGGGAGATCCGCCGCGGCTCCGAAAAGGGACATTTGATCGCTGTCAGACACGTGGTGCTCGTCCTCTCCGCGCGCTCGTTGGCGCGCATCCACTCCGGTCCCGTCACACGGATCGGGGGCCTCGCTCGCGCGGACGACGACGCTCGGATCGCCGTCGTACGAGGCACGGACGACGACGCCGCCCGCGCGACCCCGCACGGCAAAGGCGCCCGCTGAGCGCGGGCGCCGCCGGTGGTCCCGCCCGGCGCGGGACCTCACGAGAAGGGAAGGGTGGTCAGTTCTCGGGCTCATCCTTGCCGGGACGCAGGCCCTGGTAGATCTCCTTGCACTCCGGGCACACGGGGAACTTCTGGGGATCCCGACCCGGGGTCCACACCTTGCCGCACAGGGCGATCACGGGTTCGCCGGACAGTGCCGACTCCATGATCTTCTCCTTCCGGACGTAGTGCGCGAACCGCTCGTGATCACCGGGTTCCTGCAGCTGCCGGGTGTCCTCGCGCTCGATCGTGGAGGTGCCACCCACGGTCTCGGGCTTCGTGCCGAACAGACCGTTGCTGATCACCCGGGAGGAGCGCACGGAAGGATCCGTGAATTCCTGGGCTTCGGTGATTTCCATGTCCCCCACTCTACCCCGCGCACCGGGCCCGGCTCACCGGTAGGCGGCCACCTCCTGGAGCAGTTCGGGCCCGCGCGCGTCCAGCCATTTACCGCCCGAACGCACGCCGATCCACAACACCACGAAGCCTTCCACGAGGCCCACGGCGAGCGCGAGCCAGCACCACACGGCGGCTCCCGTGACGAGGTACACGATCAGCAGGATCCCGGTCGGGAGCGCGAGCAGGGCCATGAGACCCATGATCACGAACTGCACCACCAGGTTGAGGATCGTGAACCCCTGAGGTGTCTTCATGGGGGACGCGCCCGGGGGCGGCGTGGGATACGTGTACCGGGCCGAGACGATCGAGACAACGCCGGCGCCACCGAGCAGGATCCCCACGCACACGCCCACCACGGCGGGCAGTGCGTCCCAGCGCTGCACGCCCGCGAGCCAGAGCACGATCGAGAGCAGCACCAGCGGCACGGCCACGATCAGCAGGGCCACCACGCGCCCCAGCCGATCCGCACGCCCGGAGACCGGTGCCAGGACGTGAAGGCTGAACGCGGTGTTGTCGTAGGAGACGTCCGCGGAGATCGCGTACGCCATGAGCAGCGACACGAACAGGGGCAGCGCCCACAGACTGAACCCCGACTCACCCGCGATGAACCAGAAGACCGCCCCGATCGCGGGGATCATGAGCAGCGACGCCGAGTAGCGCGGGTCCTTGAGCCAGTACGTGAGACACCGTGCGGCCACCGCACCCCATTGGTTCGCCGGGAACCGGTCGAACAGACCGACGCCCTCCTGCGGGCGGGACGTCCCCCGGGCGGCTCCGCCGGCGGCGTCGCCGAGGGCACGGCGCAGACCCGCACACGTAACGACCACGAGCAGGAGCAGCGTGACCAGGGAGATCGCCACTCGGGCGAGGGCCGCGAGCCAGTGACCCGACGCGACGTCGCCGGGGACCGCCCAGGTAGCACCGAGGGGGGTCCACGCGAGAACTCCCGCCCATGTGGGCAGCAGCTGCCACACCTGGCCCAGGCCGGTCGCGAACAAGGAGATGAGGGGCCCCAGCAGCACAACGAGAACCAGCACGACCATGGAGATGATCTCGTTCGTGCGCCGCCCCTTCGCGAAGTTCGCGCCCAGGGCCGTAACGCAGCGCGAACCGACGAACGCGAGCAGGGCGCCGATGATCGCGCACGGTATTGCCGCAATGAGCGCCACCGTGGAACCGCGCCACGAGAAAAGCCAGCCGAGCAGGGCGATCACGGTCAGCACCCCCGGGATCCCGACGACCGCGCCCGCCACCTGGCCGGCCACCAGACCCGTGGTGCTCAGGGGGAACAGGGCGAGCCGGGAAGGGTCCAGCGTGGAGTCGGCCTTGGACGAGACCAGCGGTACGAGCCACCAGCCCACGAGCAGCAGGGAACCCAGCAGGACCGACGCGACCACCACGGTCTCGAGGGCTTCACCCCCGAGCGCGATCAACGCGGTCAGCGCCATCCCCAGGAGGAACAGTGCGTAGAGGCCACCCAGAATCGTGCCCACCAGGATCCACGTGCTGCGGGTCAGGGTGTTGATGAGCATGCGCCATTTCAGCCCGGCCAGCCGCCGGGCCTCCTCGAACGCCCCGATGCTGCGCGTGACGGGTTCACCCCCGCCGTGCGAGGGGCGCACGGAGGCGGGAACGGCGGCGTCGGGCGCGACGTCCTGTGCGGGGCCTTCTGCGAATGCGGTGTCGAGGTGGTCGGGAGCCGCGGCGTCGCGCGGGTCGTTCACTCGGGACGCAGCCACTGCAACCCCTCCCCCGCTTCGGTGCGTCCGCCCACCAAGGACACGAACCGGTCCTCGAGGGACATGCCGGCGCACACCTCGTCCATGGTCCCCTGCGCGAGGACACGGCCTTGGTCCATCACGGCCACGTGATCGCACATGCGCTGCACAAGGTCCATCACGTGGCTCGAGACCACCACGGTGCCGCCCGAATTCGTGTACTGGTGCAGCAGCGATCGGATGTTCGCGGCGGAGACCGGGTCCACCGACTCGAACGGCTCGTCCAGCACGAGCAGGCTGGGTGCGTGGATCATGGCCGCGGCCAGGGCGATCTTCTTCGTCATACCCGCGGAGTAGTCCTGCACCTGGCGCCCCGCTGCGTCCTGCAGGTCCATGGCCACGATGAGGTCCTCGGTCCGCTGCGCGACGAGCTCGCGGTCCATCCCGCGCAGCAGACCCGAGTAGGTCACGAGCTGGCGTCCCGTGAGCCGGTCGAACAGGTGGGCGCCGTCGGGCAGCACACCCATGCGTCGCTTGGCGGTCACGGGATCACGCCACACGTCCACGAGCTTGTCGCGGCTTCCCCCGCCCACGAGCACCGAGCCCGCGGAGGGACGCAGCAATCCCGTGGCCATGGACAGCGTGGTCGTCTTGCCGGCGCCGTTGCGCCCTACGAGGCCGTAGAAGGAGCCCCGCGGCACCGTGAGGTTCACATGATCCGCGGCGGGTCGGCCGGACTGGCCGTAGAACTTGGTGAGGTCCCGCACGGCGAGCGCGGGCGTCCCCGTGCCGGAGTGCGGCGCGGGGACTCGGGGCGCGTACTGCGTGGTGGCATGGGGCGCCGCGTACCGCTGGGCGGCCCCAGGGGGTGCCGCATGCTCAGAGGGCGCCGCGTGCCGGGGTGCTCCCTGCTGCTCGGTCGAGGGGTCGTTCGCCACGGGTCCCCCGGCGCCGGGGGCGGGCTCGCGGCGCGGGGTCGTGGGTCCGTTCACTGGGCTACTCATGTCACCAATGTACTGAGTGACCCGCGTGGCATGGCGGATTCACCGGACCTCATCACTGTCGACCCGAGGATCCCGCCAACCCTTCACCGGGGCCGCTGAACGACGCCCGTCCGGGGCCGCGCGTCGCCGCAAGGCCCACCGCCCGTACCGGTCGACTTCAGCCGCAGCCCGGACATCAGCGGCAGCCTAAAAGAGCGCCCGCATCAACTGGGCGCGCGCGGCCACCACGCGGGTATCCTCCGCGCCGACGACGTCGAAGAGGTCCACGAGACGCGCCCGCGCGGCATCCTTGTCGTCCCCGGCCGTGGTGCGCACGAGGTTGAGCAGGCGCCGGAACGCGTCCTCCACGTGCCCACCGGAGAGGTCCAGGTCCGCGACGTCCAGAGCGGCCTGCACGTTCGTGGGATCAGCGGCCGCGGCTTCCCGCACGGCGGTCGCGTCCATCGCGCTCACGCGCTGCAAGAGGTGTACCTGAGCGAGTGCGAGCTTGGCGTCGTGGTCACCCGGGTTCTCCGCGAGCGCCTTGTTGTAACTGGCCTCCGCGCCGGCCAGGTCCCCGGCCTCGAGTTTGTCCAGGGCCTCCTGGTGCAGCGGGGGCAGGGGTTTGGGCTCGTTCGCCGCGACCGGTTCGGCTGTCCCCGTGACGCCGTTTTGCTGCGCGAGGCTTACGAGCTCGGTCAGCAGCTCACGCAACTGCTGTTCCGAGACCGTGGAGTTCACGAGCGGCACCACGCGCCCACCGAGCAATGCGAGCACGGTGGGAACGGTCTGCGCCTGGAACGCCTGCGCGATCTGCGGTTCCGCGGCGGCGTCCACGGTCCCCAGCATGAGCCGACCCCGGAACTCGTCCACGACCCGCCCGACCACGTCCACGAACGTCTCCGACTCCGGGCTCTGGGGCGCGTGCAGCACCACGACCACAGGGTACGTCGCGGAAGCCTCGGCGTAGCGCTGGAAGTTCGCGGTGGTCAGCTCCACGCGGTAGCTACCGGCGCCCGCGGACGTCGCCGCGGCGTCGTCGTTCGGCGCACCCGTCCGGGCACCGCCCGACGCGCCGAGATCCACGGCACCGCGCACGGACGCAGGAACCGCTTGCTCGTCCCGTGGGGGCTGCTGGTCCGGGGTGGAACGGGGGAATTCGCTCATGGGAACCTCCTTCGACGGCGAGTCCGCGACATGGGACGCGGACTCGATCGTGCGCCCTGTTCCCGGGCGCACGGACGGGTGTCTTTTGCTCCCATTATGTGCACCGGGAACGCTGGAAGTCCCGGCGGCCCGGCGTTGTACGCTTCCGGCGTGAGCACATCCCCAGGAGCGCAGGGTCGGCCCCCCGCGCGTTTCCGTCCGACCCGCCACCGCTTCGAGGTGCCGCCCGAACCCGCTGCGGGTGGAGAGCCCGCGCGGCGTGCGCCGTGGGACCACCCCGTGAACACGCGGACGCATCCCATCCAGACGGGCTTCCTGCTCACCGTGGGCGTGGGGATCGCGCTGCTGGGCTACTACGTGCTGACCAACGTGGGCGGACTCGTGGGGTGGATCGTCACGGCCGCGTTCATCTGTCTGGGGATGGATCCCCTGGTCCGCCGGCTCGAGACCAAGGGGTTGCCCCGCGCGGTGGCCGCCGGGGTGGTGATCCTGGCCCTGGCCCTGGTGATCACCGCGTTCATTATGGTCGTGGTCCCCCGCATGATCGAGCAGGCCCAGCAACTCGTGGCCCGCGCCCCCGAGCTCGTGACCGAGTTCATGAACTCCGAGTTGTTCCAGGGCCTGGACGACCGCTTCGACATCGCCGCGTCCGTGCAACACACCACCGGGGCCTTCCAGGAACGCCTCGCCACGGACGAGAACCTGCTGGGCGGGATGTTCGGTTCGGTCGTGAGCGTGAGCGGCGTGGTGATCAATGCAGTGACCGGGACGCTCATCGTCATGGCGCTGAGCCTGTACTTCCTCTTCTCGCTGCCCACGATCAAGGCCTGGTGCTATCGCCTGGTCCCCGCGAGCAAGCGCGCCCGGGTCAAGCACCTGGGCGACCAGATGACCAAGGGCGTGGGCAACTACGTCATGGGTCAGGCGTGCGTGGCACTGCTCAACGCGCTCGTCGCGTTCATCCTCATGAACGTCACGGGGGTCCCCTACGCCACACTGCTGGTCCTGTTCGTCGCGCTGCTCGCGTTCATCCCCCTGGTGGGTGGCGTGCTCGCCGGCATCCTCGTGACGCTCATGGCCACGCTCGGCGGGTGGGACACCGCGATCCCGTACGCCCTGTGCTACTTCGCGTACCTCCAGCTCGAGGCCTATGTGGTCTCACCCAGGATCATGGCCCGCGCGGTGGCCGTTCCCGGCGCGGTCGCGGTGATCGCGGTGGCCGCCGGCGGTGCGCTGTGGGGCATCCTCGGTGCGCTCATCGCCATCCCCACCGCGGCCGCGGGACTGCTGCTGGTGCGCGAGGTCTTCGTCCCGCGCCAGGACGCGCGCTGACGGCGGCGACGCCGCTGTACCCCGCCGCGCCGCGTTGTCGCCCGTGCAGGTGGGGGCGCGTCGTCGTCCGAGCAGGCAGGTGCGGGCCGTCGTCCGCGGCGGCAGCTCCGTGCCGTTGCCGCCCATGCCGACGCGCGGCGTCGTCGCCGGTGCACAAGAGCGCGTGAGCCGGGGGCAACCGGACCGCTAGGCTGTCCTGGTGCGTTTAGTGATTGCAGACTGCTCGGTACGGTACGAAGGGCGCTTGAACGCGCACCTGCCCCTGGCTCGTCGGCTCATCATGCTCAAGGCGGACGGCTCGGTGCTGATCCACTCCGACGGCGGATCCTACAAACCGCTGAACTGGATGAGTCCGCCCGCCACGATGCACGTGCGCGAACCCTCCGACGAGCTTGCCGCGGACGGTGTGAGCGAGGTGTGGGAGGTCCAGGCGGGCAAGTCCGACGACCGGCTGATCATCCACATCATGACCGTCCACTCCCAGCTCACCCACGACCTCGGCACGGACCCCGGATTGGTCAAGGACGGCGTGGAGGCCGATCTGCAGCGGTTGCTCGCGGAGCAGATCACCCTGCTCGGGGACGGGTTCTCCCTGGTGCGTCGCGAGTACCCCACGAGCATCGGCCCCGTGGACATCCTCGCGCGGGACGCCGGCGGGGCCACGGTGGCCGTGGAACTCAAGCGCCGCGGTGACATCGACGGCGTGGAGCAGCTGACCCGCTACCTCGAACTGCTCAACCGCGATCCCCTGTTGAGCCCCGTGCGAGGTGTCTACGCGGCCCAGCAGATCAAACCGCAGGCCCGTGTCCTCGCGCGCGACCGCGGCATCGAGTGCCTGACACTGGACTACGACGAGATGCGCGGCAACGTGGACACCCAGTCCCGCCTCTTCTGATCAGCCCCCTATGCCGGAACCCGTCTGCGGATCGCGTGGGAGGAAACCGGTCATATTCTCGGACCTCGTAGTAAATCACCTGATGCCGATTGACCCTGGGGCGGCAGTGTGTGATGCTTGAGGTGTTCTCGCATCATGTTTGACATGCTCGCAGGAATGGTAGCGAGCGTGAAGTTCTGACTGGCGCTGTGGCACAACATCTTGTGAGCCGCATCCACAGCCTTCTCGCGGTACCGGTTCAGGTGCACAATCGTGTGCACGCACTACATACTCCAGAAGGAGATGCCCCATTATGGCTCAGGGCACCGTTAAGTGGTTCAACGCAGAGAAGGGCTTCGGCTTCATCACGCCGGACGACGCTGATGGCGACGTCTTCGTGCACTACAGCGAAATCCAGTCGGGCGGCTTCCGCACCCTCGAAGAGAACCAGCGCGTCGAGTTCGAGATCGGTCAGGGCCAGAAGGGCCCGCAGGCCACCGGCGTGAACGTCATCTGACATTCCCCGGACGAAACCCCCGTCGCCTTTCGAGGTGGCGGGGGTTTTCTCGTGCCCGCTGTGACGCGAGCGAGTCGCGGGGCCGGGTGAGCTGAGGGGCAGATGCCGGGACGCACGGGACGTTCGCACGCCGCGGCAATCCCACTCCACAGAATGTTAAGTGGAGCAGAAGCAGCTCAGCGCGCCAAAATTTGCTTTTGCTGAGTAAAAGCAGGGGTGGGGGTGGGCGCGGCGGGTTATCCGAGGAGCGCCGCGGGCGCGGTCAGTTCCAACTGCGAGCCATGCGGCGCTGCACCTTGGCTCCCGCTCCGGCCAGATGGTCCACGAAGTGCTCGTAGCCGCGGTCGATGTGCCCCACCCCGGAGACCTCGGTGACCCCGTGGGCCGCCATCCCCGCGATCACGAGAGCCGCGCCGGCCCGGATGTCCATGGCTTCCACGGGAGCACCCGACAGCTTGTTCGACGGGACGCCGTCCACCCGGGCGTGATGCCCGTCCAGGCGCACACGCGCACCGAGCCGCTCAAGCTCCGCAGTGAATCCCCACCGGGCCTCGAACACGTTCTCCGTGATGATCCCACTACCCTCGGCCACCGCGTTGAGCGCCACCACGAACGGTTGCAGATCCGTGGGGAACCCCGGATAGGGCAGGGTCGAGACGTTGATGGCCTTGGGCCGCTCGGGACCGCGCACCACGAACCGCCCATCGGCGGTGTTGATCTCGCAACCCGCGCAGCGCAGCTTGGCCAGCACCACGTCCAGGTGTTCCGGTTCCGCACCCACGATCTCTACGCGACCGCCCGTGACCGCGGCGGCAAAGGCCCACGTCCCGGCCACGATACGGTCCGGGACCGTGCGGTGTGTGACCGGGTGCAACCGCGGGACCCCCTCGACCATGATCGTGGTGGAACCGAGCCCCTCGATCCGTGCACCCATGGCCTGCAGCATCCGGCCGATGTCCACGATCTCCGGTTCGCGGGCCACGTTGTCCAGCACCGTGACGCCCCGGGCGGTCGTGGCTGCGGTCATCAGGTTCTCGGTGGCCCCCACGGAGGGGTAGTCCAGTCGATAGGTCGCACCCGTCAGACCGTCCGGTGCACTAGCTCGCAGGAACCCGCGTTCGATGGTCAACCGGGCCCCCATGGCCTCGAGTCCCGCGCGATGCATATCCAGGCCCCGGGTTCCGATCGCGTCCCCGCCTGGCAGGGCGACCTCGGCCTGGAGACAGCGCGCCATGAGCGGGCCCAGCACGGAGATGGACGCCCGCATGGCCCGCACGAGGTCGTAGTCGGCCTGGTGACCGAGCTCCTCCGGGACGTCGATGGTCACGGTGTGCGCCGAGGGCTCGTACGAGACCTCGCACCCGAGCCGGCGCAACAGCTCCGCCATGATCGTGACGTCCTGGATCTCGGGGACGTTGGTGATCGTGGAACGGCCCGTGGCGAGCAGCGCCGCAGCCATGAGCTTGAGCACACTGTTTTTGGCACCGTACACGGGCAGCTCACCGTTGATCTTCGTGGGCCCGTGTACTTCGATCTTCTCTTCCATGCATTCTCCTCGATCACGAGTACGGGACAGTCCGCCGTGACACCTGGGCCAGCGCACCACGGTAGGCGAACGACGTCGACCCCCGCACCCGAAGGCACGAGGGTCGACGTCAAGCGGTCACGCGATACCGCTCAGGCGGAACGCGCCTCCGAATCCAGGGAGACCTCGTCCGCAACCACCGTGACACGGTTGTTGTCCACGGAGACGAACCCGGAGTCGATGCTGCCCACGAGACGGTCGCCGTCCACACGGTCGATGGCGAACTCCCCCGGCTTGAGCAGCCCCGCCATGGACTCGTGTCCCGGCATGATGCCGATGTCGCCCTCGGTGGTGCGTACCCGCACGAGGCGCGCGGTACCCGTCCAGATCTTGCGATCCAGGGCGACGATTTCCACGATGAGTTCGGCCATGATTACTTCTCGCCCGTCTCGGCCTTGATCTCGTCCCAGCGCCGCATGACGTCGTCCAGGCCGCCGACGTTGTAGAACGCCTGCTCGGGGACGTTGTCCAGCTCGCCGTCGCAGATCTTGCCGAAGGCCTCGACGGTCTCCTCGAGGGGAACCGTGGAGCCCTCCACGCCGGTGAACTGCTTGGCGGTGTAGGTGTTCTGGGACAGGAACTGCTCGATGCGGCGGGCGCGGGAGACCACGACCTTCTGCTCCTCGGAGAGTTCTTCGACACCGAGGATCGCGATGATGTCCTGCAGTTCCTTGTTCTCCTGCAGGATCCCCTTGACGCGGGTGGCCACGTCGTAGTGGGTCTGGCCCACGTACTGCGGGTCCAGGATGCGGGAGGTCGAGGACAGCGGATCGATCGCGGGGTACAGACCACGCGAGGCGATCTCACGCGAGAGCTCGGTGGTCGCGTCCAGGTGCGCGAACGTGGTCGCGGGAGCCGGGTCGGTGTAGTCGTCAGCGGGCACGTAGATGGCCTGCATGGACGTGATGGAGTGACCACGGGTCGAGGTGATGCGCTCCTGAAGCACACCCATCTCGTCCGCGAGGGTGGGCTGGTAGCCCACGGCGGAGGGGATGCGGCCCAGCAGCGTGGAGACCTCGGAACCGGCCTGCGTGAACCGGAAGATGTTGTCGATGAACAACAGCACGTCCTGGTTCTGCACGTCGCGGAAGTACTCCGCCATGGTCAGACCGGTCAGGGCCACGCGCAGACGCGTTCCGGGCGGCTCGTCCATCTGGCCGAACACGAGGGCGGTGTCCTTGAGAACGCCTGCCTCCTCCATCTCGACCCACAGGTCGTTGCCCTCACGGGTACGCTCACCAACGCCGGCGAACACGGAGGTACCGCCGAAGTTGCGGGCCACACGCGTGATCATCTCCTGGATCAGCACGGTCTTGCCCACGCCCGCGCCGCCGAAGAGGCCGATCTTACCGCCCTTGATGTAGGGGGTCAGCAGGTCGATGGACTTGATGCCCGTTTCCATCATCTCGGTGCTGCCCTCGAGCTCCGCGAAGGACGGGGCCTTGCGGTGGATGGGCCAGCGCTCCTGGATGTCCAGCTCGGAGGTGGGCAGGTCCAGCGCGTCACCGAGTACGTTGAAGATGTGGCCCTTGACCACGTCACCCACGGGCACGGAGATGGGGGCGCCCGTGTCCTGCACGGGGGTCCCGCGCACCAGACCGTCGGTCTGCTGCAGGGAGATCGCGCGCACCACGTTGGTGCCCAGGTGCTGTGCCGTCTCGAAGGTGATCCGGCGGGGCTGGCCGTTGAACTCGTAGTCCGCGGTCAGCGCATTGTAGAGGTCGGGGACCTGGTTCTCGGGGAACTCGACGTCGACCACGGGCCCGATCACCCGGGCGATGCGGCCGGTGGCACCTTCCGAGACCGGCTGGGTGGCCTGGTCGTTGATTGTGGCAGTCATTTCTCTCACTTCGTTTCGGCTGGCAAGGGCGGGCAGCGCGGGCTACAGTGCCTCGGCGCCACTGACGATTTCGGTCAACTCGGTGGTGATCTCGGCCTGGCGGGCGTTGTTCATCAAGCGCGTGTACTTCTTGATGAGCTCGGTCGCGTTGTCCCCGGCGGCCTTCATGGCGCGCTGGCGGGATGCGAGCTCGCTCGACGCCGCGTGGCACAGGGCGGAGTAGATCCGCGCCTTCACGTACCGGGGCAGGATCTGGTTGAAGAGCTCCTCCGCGTTCGGCTCGAACTCGAAGTTGTTCTGCGTCTCTTCGAGGGCCTCGTAACGCTCGGAGATCTCGTCCCCGAGGTCGTTCGCGTCCACGACCTCCAGGGGCAGCAGGCGCAACACCCGGGGCTCCTGGTTCACCATGGAGTTGAACTGCGTGTACACGAGCAGCACCTCGTCCACGCCACCGTCCTCGTACGGGGCGTTGATGTCGCGCATCAATTTGTCCGTGAGTTCCTCGGCGCGCTCGGTCGTGGCGTTGTCCGTGTTGCCCGTCCAGAATTCGTCGTAGTCACGGTGCCGGAAGTCGAAGTACGCCTTGGCCTTGCGGCCCACGAGGTACACGCGCGCTTCCTTGCCCTGCGAACGCAACAGCTCGAGCAACTCCTCCGTGCGCTTGAGCACGTTGGAGGAGTAGGACCCCGCGAGCCCGCGGTCCGACGTGAACACCAGGACGGCCGAACGCCGCACATCGTCGGGGACGGTGGTCAGGGGGTGGGAGATGTTGTGCTGCGTGGCGATCTGGGAGACCGCGCGGGTCAGCGCATTGGCGTACGGGTACGCGGCTTCGAGACTCTGACGGGACTTGTTGATGCGCGAGGTCGCGATCATCTCCATCGCCTTGAAGATCTTCTTCATCGACGACGTGGACGCGATCTTCTGTCGGTAGACCCGAATCTGCGCTCCCATGAAATTTCCTTTCGGCACCGCCGTGGTGCGCCGGATTCCGGCGCACCACGAGAACGGTTACTTCTTGACGATCGTTTCCTGGTTCACAGCGGTCGCGCCCAGGGACTCGTGCTCCTCGACCCCGGCCTCGATCCCGTGCTTGGAACCGTGGAAGTCCCGTTTGACCTCGGCCACGGCCGTCTTGAGCGCCTCGACCGCGTCGTCCTCGAGCTTGCCCGTGGAGTTGATCGAGTCCATCACGTTGGTCGTGCGCCGGACCTGGTCCAGCAGCGCGCGCTCGAAGTCCGCGACGTTGGCGACGTCGACGTCGTCGAGCTGGCCCGTGGTACCGGCCCAGATGGACACGACCTGGTCCGCGACGGGGTACGGCGTGTACTGGGGCTGCTTGAGCAGCTCCATGAGCCGCTCACCGCGGATCAGCTGCTGACGGGACGCGGCGTCCAGGTCCGAGGCGAACATGGCGAACGCCTGCATGGATCGGTAGGACGCGAGGTCCAGTTTCAGCGTGCCGGAGACCTTCTTCATGGCCTTGACCTGCGCGGCACCGCCCACGCGGGACACCGAGATGCCCACGTCCACGGCGGGACGCTGGTTGGCGTTGAACAGGTCCGACTGCAGGAAGATCTGACCGTCGGTGATGGAGATGACGTTGGTCGGGATGAACGCCGAGACGTCGTTCGCCTTGGTCTCGATAATGGGCAGACCGGTCATGGAGCCCGCGCCCAGCTCGTCGGAGAGCTTGGCGCAACGCTCGAGCAGGCGCGAGTGCAGGTAGAAGACGTCACCCGGGTACGCTTCACGTCCCGGCGGGCGGCGCAGCAAGAGCGACACCGCACGGTAGGCCTCGGCCTGCTTGGAGAGGTCGTCGAACACGATGAGCACGTGCTTGCCGCCGTACATCCAGTGCTGACCGATCGCGGAACCCGAGTAGGGGGCCAGGTACTTCAGACCGGCGGACTCGGACGCGGGAGCGGCCACGATCGTGGTGTACTCCAGGGCGCCGTTGTCCTCGAGGGTCTGGCGCACCGCGGCGATCGTGGAGGCCTTCTGACCGATGGCCACGTAGATGCAGCGCACCTGCTTGTCCACGTCACCGGACTCCCAGTTGGAGCGCTGGTTCAGGATGGCGTCCACCGCGATCGCGGTCTTACCGGTCTGGCGGTCACCGATGATCAGCTGACGCTGGCCACGCCCGATCGGGATCATGGCGTCGATGGCCTTCATGCCGGTCTGCAGCGGCTCGTGCACCGACTTACGCATGGTCACGCCCGGAGCCTGCAGCTCCAGTTCGCGGCGACCCTCGGTGGCGATGGGTCCGAGATCGTCCAGGGGCTCGCCCAGGGGGTCCACGACGCGGCCGAGGTAGCCCTCGCCCACGGGCACCGACAACACCTCGCCGGTGCGGTGCACCTCCTGGCCTTCCTCGATGCCCTGGAAGTCACCGAGCACCACGACGCCGATGTCGCGGGTGTCGAGGTTCAGGGCCAGGCCCAGCACCCCGTTCTCGAACTTGAGCAACTCGTTCGCCATGACGGAGGGCAGGCCCTCCACATGCGCGATACCGTCCGCGGCGGACGACACGCGTCCGACTTCTACTCGTTCCACATTGCCGGGATCGTAGGACGCCGCGAACTCATTCAGCGCACTACGGACCTCATCGGCATTGATGGTCACATCGGCCATCTACTGTCCCTGCTCTCTACGTCTTGTGATCATCGCTCGAGCCATGACCACGGTTGTACTTGTCGCGATGCGTTGCCCCATCGCCGTGCGGCCGCCCCAGCGGTCGGGGGGCAACGTGACGAGATGCCGGCATCGACCGACTCCCCGCGATCCCCGCTGCGCGCGGGGATCAGGCTGCGATCCGCTGCTGCAACTGTTCCAGCCGGTGGGTCACCGATCCGTCGATGACCTCCTCGCCCACCTGCACCCGCAGGCCACCCACCAACGACGGGTCCACCTCCGTGGTGAGCTTCAGGTCCCGTCCGTACAGCCGGTTCAGACCCTGGCGCAGTTTCTCCGTCTGGTCCTCCCGGAGGGGACGAGCCGTGGTGATCCGCGCGATCCAGCGCTGCTGACGGTCCGCGACCCACTCGGCAAAGTGCCCGAGCAGGCGACCGGGTAGTGCGCCCCGGGGTTCGCTCGCCGCGCGTTCGATCAGCAAGGACACCTCCTCCGAGCTCGTCGTCATGAGACGACGGGCCAGGGTGACCTTGGCCTGCGCGCTCGCGCGCGAGTCCGAGAACGCGTTCTGCACCTCGGTGGAGTGATCCAGTACGGACTTGAACCGGATCAGTTCGTCCACGAGGGTCTCGAGCGCGTTCACGCCGCCGCGGTTCTCGGCGGACGCGGCCGCGAACAACACGGCCGTGCGTTCGATCCCGTCACCCAGCTGGCGCTCGGTGGCGCTGCGCTGGGATGCGAGTTCGGCGACGACGTCCACGGCCACCTCGTGCGCGCGGCCGTCGAGCAGCGTGTGCACGAACCGGGCGCGGTCCTCTGCGGGCCGGGAGGGATCCGTGAGAGCGCGGCGCAGTGCGCCGTTCTCGTCCACGATGTCCAGGATCTCGAACAACTGGTGTGCGATCTCGGGACTCGCGGCAGATGCCCAGCGGTCAACGTCCACGGAGAGCGGACGATAGGGTTCGTTCGATGCTTCTGCCATTACCGTGCAGCTCCCGTGCGACCTTGCTCGGCCTCGAGATCAGCCAGGAAACGATCGACCACGCGGTTGGCGCGATCGTCGTCGTTCAAGAACTCCCCGACGATCTTGGACGCGAGCTGTGTTGCCAAAGTGCCCACCTCGTCACGCAGTGAGACCACAGCGGCCGCACGCTCGGCCTCAATGGCCTTGTGCGCGTTCTCGGTGATCCGCGCGGATTCGAGGTTGGCGCGATCCTTGAAGTCCGCCAGGATCTTCTCGCCCTCGGAGCGAGCTTCCTCACGAATCTTCTGGGCCTCGAGCCGGGCACTTTCGAGCTGCTGGTTGTACTCGTCGCGAGCGGCCTTGGCCTCGGCCTGAGCAGCCTTGGCCTTGGCCAGTCCACCCTCGATGGCGTCAGCGCGGTCCCTGAAGACCTTTTCGAACGCCGGGACGATGAACTTGTACGCGATGAAGAGCAGAATTGCGAACCCCACAAAGGTAATCAGCATTTCCCAGCCGTTGGGGAGCAGAGGGCTCTGCCCCTCTTCAGCTGCCAACACCATTGCGTTCATGAGCGCGATTCCTGTTCTCTAGTTAGGGCGAGTGCGAAAGGGAGAGCCCTTAGAGCAGCGCCAGGACGAAGCCCAGAATGGCGAGCGCCTCGACCACGGCGAAGCCCATGAACAGCATGGGCTGGATCACGCGCTGGGACTCGGGCTGACGGGCCACGGACTGCATGTAAGCCGCGAAGATGAGACCCACACCGATGCCACCGCCGATGGCAGCGAGACCGTAGCCAATAACGCTGAGCGAACCTTCCATTATGGATATTTCCTTTCTGGGTGCCCGCTGGAGCGGGCCATGGTGCCATTACGGGAAACCGTGAATGGTCGATGGTCACGTGAGCGGCCCGGAGGTCGCGCTCCTTCGTGGGGCTAGTGCCCCTCCTGCAGTGCGCCCTGTACGTACACGGCGAACAGCAGGGTGAAGATGTAGGCCTGCAGGATCTGGATCAGAACCTCCAGGAAGTAGATGAACAGTCCGAGGACCAGACCGAAGATCGAGCCGCCGATGCCCAGGGCGCCGCCCACCTCGGTGGCGAGGTACGCCATGAAGGCCGCCGCGACCATGATGGCCATGTGGCCGGCGAACATGGTGGCGAACACACGCAGTGCGTGGGTCACGGGGCGGATGATCATGTTCGAGAGGAACTCGAGCGGGATCAGGATGAGGTACAGGACCTTGGGGACGTTCGGCGGCATGGTCATCTTGGCCATGAAGTGGCCCAGACCGTGGCGCTTGATGCCGACCCCGACCCACACGACGTAGGCGATGGCCGCGAAGACGTACGCGGTGCCGGGGTGCGAGAACGTGGGCAGCTGCAGGACGGGGATGGACCCGAAGAGGTTGTTCACCAGGATGAAGAAGAAGAAGGTGAACAGCAGGGGCACGAACGGGCGGAAGTCCTTCTCGCCGATGATGTCGCGACCCAGGTGGTTACGCACGAGCCCGTAGCCCATCTCACCCAGGTACTGGCCCTTGGTGGGGACCAGCGCTCGCCGCCGCACCACGTACATGAAGAACGCGGCGATCAGAACCACCGACAACAGGATCAGCAACGAGTGCTTACCGAGGGCGAAGGAACCCACTTCGAAGAACGGGGGCAGATGCGCATCTTCCGTGGACGGGGCCACGAATTCGGCCGGAATCCTCAGGGCGGGGTTCAATACAGGTCCTTTCTGCGGTATCCAGACCGGTCACACTCTGGGCTCGGGGCCCATGCCGGATGACTTCTTCGTCTCCGACGGGGTCTTTTGCGGGGCGGTACTGCGGTTCAAGGCGTCCCTCATATGAAGATAACCGAGGTACACCCCGGCGGCCGCCCCGAAGACAGCTCCCGCGATCACAATCCACCGAGTTCCCAGTAGGTGATCCAGGAACCAGCCTACCAAACTCCAAAACACCGCACCGACCACGATGTACAGCAGGACCGCGATCCCACCACCCAGACCGCCACGCTCCACGAGCTCCCCCGCGGTGTGGAGGGTTTCCTTGCGCGCGTTGTCCCGCATGCGCGTTGACATCCCCCGCAGGTCCCTGGGGCGCCGGTCTCCCGGCTCGTTCGGTGCGGAACTCATGGCGTTCGCCTTTCGTGAGTGGGTCGGTCGTGCCCCGCCCGGCCGCCACTCGAGTCACGGGCGGGAGGGACGGACGGGGCGGCAGCGGCGTCGTCGTGGGCGTGTTCGACGGCCGACGACGCAGCGTGGGGTGCGGGCTCGGGCGCGTCCTGCCGGGTGACACCGCGGGTCAGCACGGTGAAACTGGCCAGGGCGAGTACGAGACACACCAGGACGGTCACGGCGAACACGCGCGGGGCGAGCCACGGCGGGGCCCCCAGGAACAGCAGGAACCAGCCCAGCACGAGCACCTTGAGGAGGTACAGCGCGGCGAGCGCGGGAGCCGTGGCCGCCGGTGCCACGCGGTACATCTGAGCCGCCACGAGGGCGGTGGCTGCGGAGCTGACCGCGATGATCCCCGCCCCGAGCAGCGCCGAGCGCGGTGCCGAGAGCATGTCCACGACGGCTGAAAGTGTAAGCAGAATCACACCCAGGATCAGGAACATGACGGCCCCGGCCCGCACACCCCGGGCGTAGGAAGGGGGGCGGGAGCGGGCGGCGTCGTGCGCGGCGGATTCCTCCGACGAACGCGGAGCGCGGTCAGGGGTCACGGGCGCAAACTCCGTGCGGTGCTCCGGGCGCGGGCGAGCAGCACCGGGGACACGAGGTACAGCACGATCACGAGCACCACAGCCACACCGGCGAGCACGGAACCCGTGCCCGCGGCCCGTAGACCGTAGAGGGAGATCAGACTGACGCACGCCGTGGCGGTCGTGACCACCGCGGCGGACTGCACGTGGGACAGGCCCACGTCCGTGAGGCGCTGGTAGACGTGCTGCCGGTGCGGTGTGTACCAGACCTCCCCGCGGCGGATCCGCAGCACGAGCGTCACGGCGGTGTCCGCGAGGTAGACCAGCAGCGGGGACAGCAGGTACTCCACGTAGACGCCCGAGAGGAACGCGCCGATCGCGATCGCGGCGATGGCACCGCCCAGGACGTAGGAGCCGACGTCGCCCAGGAAGACCGTGCCGCGCCCCAGGTTCCACGGTAGGAAGCCCAGGAACGCACCGGCGAGCGCGAGGCCCGCGCACACCATCCACGGCATCCCGTTTGCCGCACCGGCCCACGCGTAGAACAGCCCCACCACGCCGCCGTGCAGCCCGGAGATCCCGTTGATACCGTCCATGAAGTTGGCGATGTTGACGTAGGCCACGGTCGCGAGCACACCCACGGGCCACCACCACGCGGGGATGCCCAGGGCCACGATCATGGCGGCGGTCCCGAGCGCGCCCACGAGGGCCTGCATGCCCAACCGGACTCCGATGGACACGCCGCGGTAGTCCTCGGCCCAGCCCAGGGCCGCGCTGGCCGCGGTCATGGCGAGCACGGACAGGGCGAGCGAGCGGTCCACGGGGATCAGACCGAACCCCAGGGACAGCCCGTACGTGAGGATCAGGGCGATGGCCACCGCGAGTCCCATCCCGCGCAGTACGGGCCGCGAGTGCGAGGACCGGTCGGACGGGATGTCGATCACGCCCCACCGGCGTAGCAACGGCTTGACCGCGAACGGCAAGAGCACTGAGAGCACGAAGGCAGCGGCGAGTGTCCACGGGGCGAGGGCCAACAACAGGTTCAGCGCCTGGCCGTCCGTGAAAGTGGCGGGGCCGGTGTCGACCGCGGGGGCCGTGGGTACGCCGTGGGCGGGCAGGAACGCGGTGGACACGAGGACGGTGCTCATGCGTGGCGCCTCCAGCCCGTGTGTCCCTCGGCGGCGTCGCCGTCCGCACCGTCAGCGTCCGCGTCCTCGGCGCGGAGTCCGGTGGCCGGTGCGCACTCGGCGGCGCGCGGCACGGAGAAGTCCGTGACCTTGGGCTGGGTGCTCATCACGACCTGCGGGATGGACCCCGTGAACATCATCCCGCCGCGCACCTTCCACACGTGACGGTCCAGGTTCGCGGGATCCAGGCGCTCGGCCTTGGCGTGGGAGATCTTGGGGTGGAAGGGCCGCTCGTCGGTCTCACCCGTGCCGATGAGGTCCTCGTGCAGCTTCTCACCGTGGCGCAGCCCGGTGATCTCGATGCTGATGTCCTCGCGCCCGGACATCGACCGCAACCGGTGGGCGATGTCCAGGATCCGCACGGGCTCCCCCATGTCCAGGATGAGTACCTCTCCCCCGTGCGCGATCGCACCGGCCTGGATCACGAGCTGACACGCCTCGGGGATGGTCATGAAGTACCGGGTGGCATCCGGGTGGGTCACGGTGATCGGCCCGCCCTGACGGATCTGTTCCGCGAACAGCGGCAGCATGGACCCGCGTGAACCGAAGACGTTGCCGAAGCGCACGGACGCGTAGCGCTTGCCCGTGCGGTCCCCCATCCACGCGGTGAGTTTCTCCGCCACGCGCTTGGAGTGACCGAGCGCCGTGGTGGGGTTGGCGGCCTTGTCCGTGGAGATGTTCACGAACACGTCCACGTCCACGGCGGCCGCGGCGCTCAACACGTGCAGCGAGCCCATGACGTTGGTCTTCCACGCCTCGTCCGGGTACTGCTCGAGCAGGGACACGTGCTTCAGCGCCGCAGCGTGGAAGACCACCTGGGGCCGGCGGTCCTGGAACACCCGGGTGAGAGCGTCCGGATCGCGGATGTCACAGAGCACGGTGTCGTTGCCGTCCAGCAGGCCACGCCCGGTGATGGAGATCTGTGTGGCCTGCAATCCGGATTCGTCACGGTCCAGCATGATCAGCTCGGCGGGTTCGAAACCCACGAGTTGGCGGCACAGTTCCGAACCGATCGACCCACCCGCGCCCGTGACGAGCACGCGCTTGCCGGTCACGTACCCCGCAATGGCCTCCACGTGGATGTCCACGGGCCGCCGTCCGATGAGGTCCTCCATGGAGATGTCACGAAGGTCCACGCTCTGGTTTGCGCCGGTGAGCATCTCGGTCAGGGGCGGGACGGTCATCACGCGGGTCCCGGTGCCCTCCACGGCTTCCGAGACGCGTTGCATGGTGCGGGGGTCCACGTCCGCGACGGCCACGATCAGCACGCCGGCGCGCGTGTGCTCCAGGACGGACGCGGCGTCGTGCAGCGTGCCCATGACCGGGACGGAAGAGATGCGCAGGTGCTTCTTGGCGGGGTCGTCGTCGAGCAGGGCCACGGGCAGGAAACCGGAGGCGGGGTCCTGCATCATGCGGTGTACCAGGAACGTGCCCAGCGCGCCCGCACCGAAGATCACCACGTTCTGCGCCTGCTCACCCGGCTTGGCCGTGGATTCCTGGTACATGCGTTTGAGGTAGCGGAATGCGGCCATCAGCAGGCACGCGAACGGGAACGCGATGAACCCCAGCGAGCGCGGGATCCACAGGGCCACACCGAAGACCAGCAGGACGGCCTCGAGCAGTGCCGTGACGATCACGGTCACGACCACGAGCAGCTTGGCCTCCTCGAAACTGCCGAACGAGTACCGGCCCTTGTAGAGGGCGAACGAGAAGCCCACGAGCAGTTGCAGCACGACCGCCACCACGCACGTGATGATCACGCCCCCCACGGAGATGAGCTCCACGTTCATCTCGAACCGGAGGAACGCCGCGACCCACAGCGCCACGATCCACGCGACGGAATCCAAGATCATCTGGATCCACAGCCACGCGACCGGTTTGTCCGCTCGGGGGGTGGGGCTTGCGGGGGTGACCATGCAGTCGTAGTCCTTTCGGGTGCGGGTCAGTCGCGGTGACCCACCATGAGCCGGTACGCCGTTTCCCGTACCCTCAGGGGGACGAATCGGTAGCCGCCGCGCACCATGACGTTCACGGCCCATTGTAGGAACCCCACGTGGCCCAGGGTGCGCAACCGGTGCTGCAACGTCAGTTCGGCCCGCAGCACGCGGTACCCGCCGCGGCGTTCGTAGGAGCCCGCGGAGACGCGATAACCCACGAGCGGTTCCGCCACGTTGCGCACGTCCGCGCCGGCATGGAGCATGCGCGTCCACAACCAGTAGTCCTCGGCCATGGGGACGTCCTCGTAACCACCCACGGCGAGCGCGGCACTGCGGCGCAGCACGACCGTGGGGTGGGAGATGGGGTTGCGGTATCGGCTCACCGCGGCGATCCGCGCGGCGCCCACGGGGGCTGTGCGCAGCGCGACGGGCCGAGTCTCGTCGTCGCCGATCTCGTGCATGGACGCACCCACGAGATCCGCGCCGTCCTCGATCAGGGGCAGTTGCCTCTCGAACCGGCGGGGGTAGGAGACGTCGTCCGCGTCCGCGCGCGCGACGACGTCGTACGCGCACCGCGGCAACGCAACGGTCAGCGCCTGGGCGAGGCCACCGTTCTCCGGGATCCGCAGCACACGGACGGGGATCGGGGATTCTTTCGCGAGCCGCTCGAGCTCCGCCGTGACCGACGCCGACACCGGACCGTCCTGGACGAGCAGCACCTCCGCGGGCGGGCGGGTCTGCTCCACCGAATTAGACTCCACCGCGCGCCGGATCCGCTCGGCGGTGTCCGCGGCGTACACGGGGATCAGCACCGAGAACCGAGCCGGCAGTTGCGCGGGGGTCAGCGGGTCAGCGAGGGCCACCGAAACCACGTCCGCGCATGCCGTTGCCGTAGAGCCGCGCCCACCGCACCAGTCCGGGCAGGTCACGGCGGCGCGCGTAGTGGGCGGGGTAGCCGATCGCGTCCGCGACCAGTTGCACCACGCGCTTGTAACGCCACGAGACGTACCCGCGGTTACGGAAGAAGTGGCGCTGCTTGAACTCCCCCGGCGGGATCAACACCTGCAGCTTGCCGGGGATCACCACGTGTTCCTCGGCCCAGCCCGGCGGGTGGGACACGGCCGTGGTCGTGACCGTGCCGAACGGCAGCCGACTCTTGCGCAGGCGCACGAGGAAGTCGACCTCATCCCCGCGCAGGAACAGTTTCAGGTCCGGCAACCCCACCCGGAAGAACACGGACTCGTCCATGAGCGCACCGTTGAAGAAATTGGCGTAGGAATCGATGAAGCCCAGCGGTTCCAGGTCCGCGCGACGGTGGGTGATCCCACCGTCCAAGCGGAACGGGAACGCGAGGGCGTCGTGGTCCTGGGGCGCCACGATGAGCGGTGACACCACGGCGAGCCCCCGCTCGCGCGCTGTTTCGCGCAGGGTGTGTAGGCACTCGGGGTCCTCGGGATGGGCGTCGTCGTCCATGAGCCACACCTGGTCCGCGCCGCTCGCGAGCGCCGTGAGGATGGCGAGCGCGAATCCGCCCGCCCCGCCCAGATTGGCCACGGAGCGGCGGTAGTGCAGCGTGAAGGCTCCCCCGATCCGCTCCCCCAGCGCGGCCTGGTCCAGGGCAGTGCGCCCGGCGTCCACGAGACACAGACTCGCGATCGGGTCGGTCTGGACGCGCAGCGCGTCGATCAGCGCCGCGACGTCCTCGGGGCGGTCCTGCGTGACGCACGCGACGCTCACGTTCGCGTCCGGACGGTCGCTCGCCCGCGCGGTGGATTCGGTCATGGCGCCCCCGGGACGACTCGTGATGTGCAAGGAAGATGTGCTCGACCGCGGCGCACGCGCAGCCGCTCGCGCGGGCGCCCGGCACGCCGGTGAACTCCGGGAGTCTATCAACGCGTACCTTGACGCCGCCTCGACGTCACCCGCACGGGTGATGTGCCGTGCTGACGACCACGGGCTGACCACCAAGAACGGGTCCGGGGCGCTACCGTACGATGAAGACACCATCACAGGAGGAGACACAACAGTGACGGCTCACAGCTGGCGCGTTCTCGGGGCCACGGGGTTCATCGGTTCCGCCATCACCACTGCCCTGCAGACCCGGAACATCCCGGTCACCCCGGTGGCCACCCCCCGACTGGCCTCGCCCGCGACCACGGTGCACCACCTCATTGAGCACGCGCACCGCCTCGAGTCCGTGATCGACTACCTGGCCGATTCCTTCGCCGGCGCGGACGTGGTGGTCAACGCCGCCGGTCTGGCCGCCCCCGATCAGACGCACCAGCAGTCCCTGACCGGGGCTAACGCGCTGCTTCCCGTCCTCGTGGCGCTCGCCGCCCACCGCACGGGCGTGCGCCGGGTGATCCACATGAGTTCCGCGTCCGTGCAGGCCGACGCACCCGTGCTGGACGAGTCCATCCGCACCGCACCGTTCTCCCCCTACTCCTTCTCCAAGGCCCTGGGCGAGTCCGCGCTCTACCGGTTGCGCTCCCAATGGCGCGAGGAATCCGGCGCTCCGCAGTTGAGCGTCATCCGCGCGACGTCCGTGATGGGCAGCGGGCGGCGCACCACGCGCATGCTCGCACGGTTCGCGTCCTCGCCCCTGAGCTCGGTCGCCGGGGACGGCTCCGCCCCCACCCCCGTGACCTCCGTGACCGCCCTCGCGCAGTTCACGGTGGCCGTGGGCGAGTTCCCTGAGGTCCTGCCCCCCGTGATCCTGCAACCGTGGGAGGGCGCCACTACCGGTTCCGTGCTGCGCGACGCCGGACGCCGCCACCCCCTGCAGCTGCCGTCCTGGGTGTGCCGGGCGGTGATCGCGACCGCGCGCACGGCCTCGGCCGCTGCCGGTTACCGCTACGGCGGGCTCATCCGCCGCCTGGAGGTCACGTGGTTCGGTCAGCGCCAGGTCCCCGGGTGGGCCCACGAGAACGGTGTGCTCCCCGAGCCCCACGTGCAGGAGGTGCTGCGCCAGGCGCACCTCGCGCTGGGTCGCTGAGCCGCGCGTTGGGTTCTTCGCAGCGCGGCCGCGCCCGGTCCGGAGCACTCCCGCGCTGACAGAACGATCCCCGCACCGTACCCGTCATGGGATGGTGCGGGGATCGTCTCGTCAAGGCACCTGTTGTTCAGGCCCCGTGGTTCTCGGGTTCCCCGGCGACGAGCCGCTGCGCCTCCTCCATGCTCAGTGCCCCGGTCCCGTCCCAGCGCGGCTCGGTGTCCGGTGTGCGTTCCCGTCCCTGGTCCACGAACGGACGGGCCTCCGCGGGGGAACTTCGGACCAGGTCGGCCACGAGGTCCTCGTCCGCGGGAGTCGAGCCGGCCGAGAGGGCCGCGCCCTCGCCGAACGATTCCGGTGCATTCGCTTCGGGGTTCTGACGCGCGGAGTGTGTCGACGCCGCGGCGTCGTCGTCCGAGACCGCCGCGCCGGCACCGCCGGCTGCAGCGGCCGCCTCCGGGCTCTCACCGGTCGCCGGAGCTGCCGGTTCGGTGCCGCCGTCCACGTTCGGGACGACCTCGCGCAGCCGCGCCAGCGTGATCGCGCCGTGGCGCAGCACCACGGGCGTCTCCCCCGTGCAGTCCACGATGGTCGAGGCCACGTCCTGCGCACCGGCGGGGACCTCACCCGCGGGCCGCGGACCGTCGTCGAGGTAGAGCGCCACGCGGTCCTGCAGCATCTCGCGGGCCTGCTCGGCGGTGCGCGCGGCGGGCATCCCCGTCCGGTTGGCGGAGGACACGGCCATGGGACCCACGCGTTCGAGGACCGCGCGGGTCACGGCGTCGTCGGGGACGCGTAGTGCCACTGTCCCATGGGTCTCCCCCAGGTCCCAGCCCAGGGTGGGCTGGGCCCAGCAGATGATCGTGAGGGCGCCGGGCCAGAACGCCTGCGCGAGCGCGCGGGCGTCGTCGGAGATCTGGTCCGCGAGGCCGTCGATCACCTCGGGGCGGGCGATCAGCACGGGCGGGGGCATTTCCCGCGTGCGGCCCTTGGCGCCCAGCAGTCCCTGGACACCGGGCGCCGAGAACGCATCGCAGCCGATGCCGTAGACGGTGTCCGTGGGCAGCACGAGGCATTCGCCGTCCGCGACGACGCCCGCGGCCTCGGTCACGGCCGCTTCGAGTTCCTGCGGGGTCCCGCAGGATCGGATCTCACTCACGAGCAACTCCTCTGCTGACGTGTTTCGTGTTCTTCCCGTGCTCCGCGCACCCGGCCGTCCCATTCACGGTACGTCTCCCGGCACGACGGCGCTGCGGCGCCCCGGTCTCTCAGCCCCCCGGCCCCGGCAGCGTGGCGGTCGTGGCCCGCGGGCGGTCGGTCAGGTCGTGGTGCGTGCGGATGTCCCGGAACCCCCGGTCCTCGAGGGCGCGGGCGACGGCCGCGACCTGGGACTCGGCGTGTTCCATGACGAATGAACCGCCCGGACGCAGGATCCGCACGGCGGTGTCCATCGCGGCGCACGGGAACGTCATCCCGGTCTCGTCCCCGCCGTACAGCGCCGTGGGTGGATCGTAATCGCGTACCTCGGGATCCTCCGGGATCTCACCGTCCGGGACGTAGGGTGGGTTGGTCACGACCACGCAGAACCGCCCCGCCGACTCGACCGTGACATCGCGGTAGTCGGATTCGAGCAAGCGCACGCGGGAGCCCGCCAGATTGCGCCGGGTCCATTCCAGTGCGGCCGGTTCGCGTTCCACGGCGGTGACCCTACTCGCGGGATCCTCGCTCGCCACGGCCAGGGCTATCGCGCCACTGCCCGTCCCGAGGTCAATGACCCCCGGGTGGGTCTCGCCGGCCCCGCGCCATACGCGCACCAGATCCAGGGTCAATTGGACGAGCAGTTCGGTCTCCGGGCGGGGGACGAAGACCCCGGGACCCACCGCGAGCTCGAGCTTACGGAACGGGGCCGTGCCCGTGATGTGTTGCAGGGGCTCACGCCGTGCGCGGCGTTCCACGAGGTCGCGGTACCCGTGCGGTTCCGGCGCGCCCAGGATGGCCCGCGCTTCGGTGTCCCCGCGGCCCAGGCCCAGCGTGTGGGCGGCGAGCAACACGGCGTCGACGTCCGGGGAGGCCACACCCGCGCGAAGCAACCGGGACCGGCCCCACGCGATCGCCTGGGCGAGAGTCGTGGCCACGGGAAGTTACTTCCCGCCCGCGGACCCGTGCTGCGCGGAGTCCTGACCCAGTTGTTCCAACCGGTGCTTCTCGTCCAGTTCCACGGCGGAGGCGATCACGGGTTCCAATGCGCCGTCCAGGACGTGGTCCAGGTTGTAGGCCTTGTACCCGGTGCGGTGGTCCGCGATGCGGTTCTCGGGGAAGTTGTAGGTGCGGATGCGTTCCGAACGGTCCACGGTGCGCACCTGCGACTTGCGGGCCGCGGCGTTCTCGGCGTCGATCTGTTCCTGCTGGTGCGCGAGCAACCGGGCGCGCAACACGCGCATGGCCGCCTCACGGTTCTGCAGCTGGGACTTCTCGTTTTGCATGGACACCACGATGCCCGTAGGGACGTGCGTGATCCGCACCGCGGAGTCCGTGGTGTTCACCGACTGCCCACCCGGACCCGAGGACCGGTAGACGTCGATCTTGAGGTCGTTCTGGTTGATGTCGATCTCGTCCGGCTCGTCCACCTCGGGGAAGACCAGCACCCCCGCAGCGGACGTGTGCACGCGCCCCTGGGACTCGGTCACGGGCACCCGCTGCACGCGATGCACCCCGCCCTCGTACTTGAACCGGGCCCACGCGCCCTCGGCCGGATCGGAGGAGGACCCCTTGACCGCGAGCTGGACGTCCTTGTAGCCGCCCAGTTCGGTGGGGGTTGACGAGAGGATCTCGGTCTTGAGCCCGGACTGTTCCGCGAAGCGCATGTACATGCGCAGTAGGTCCCCGGCGAACAGGGCGGATTCGTCCCCGCCCTCACCCGCCTTGACCTCGAGGATTACGTTGCGGCCGTCGTCCGGGTCCCGCGGGATGAGCTTGCGGCGCAGTTCCTCGCGCGCCACGACGAGCTCGTCCTCAAGGGGCTTGACCTCCGCGGCGAGTTCGGGATCCACGCTCCCGAGCTCGCGCGCGGCGCCCAGGTCCTCGGAGATGCGTTCCACCCGGCGATGCGCCTCGACGATGCCGTTGAGTTCGGAGTAGCGCCGACCCAGTTTCCTGGCCTTGCTCGCGTCCGCGTGGACGGCGGGATCCGCCAGGGCGCGCTGGAGCTCGGCGTGCTCATCCAGCAGCGGCTGAACGGGGTCGGACATACGGTGCTCTCCTGGGATCGACGGGTGGAACGCGGTGCTCGCGGGTTCCTAGTGACCGGCCAGCGTGGTCTTCTGGACCTGCAGCAGGAACTCGGTGTTGGACTGGGTATCCCGCAGCTTGCTCGTGAGCAGTTCCAGGGCCTGCTGCTGTTCCAGACCGGAGAGCACGCGGCGCAGCCGCCACATGATCTTGATCTCGTCCGCGGACAGCAGGTTCTCCTCGCGGCGGGTACCGGAGGAATTGACGTCCACGGCCGGGAAGATCCGCCGGTCCGCGAGCTGACGGGACAGGCGCAGTTCCATGTTGCCCGTGCCCTTGAACTCCTCGAAGATGACCTCGTCCATCTTGGACCCGGTCTCCACGAGCGCGGTCGCGAGGATGGTCAGCGAGCCACCGTTCTCGATGTTGCGCGCGGCGCCGAAGAACTTCTTGGGCGGGTACAGCGCGGCGGAGTCCACACCACCGGAGAGGATGCGGCCGGACGCCGGTGCCGAGAGGTTGTACGCGCGGCCCAGGCGGGTCATGGAGTCCAGCAGGACCACCACGTCCATGCCCATCTCCACCAGGCGCTTGGCCCGCTCGATCGCGAGCTCCGCGACCGTGGTGTGGTCGTCCGCAGGCCGGTCGAAGGTCGAGGCGATAACCTCACCCTTGACCGTGCGCTGCATGTCCGTGACCTCTTCGGGGCGCTCGTCCACGAGCACCATCATGAGGTGGACCTCGGGGTTGTTGGTCGTGATCGCGTTGGCGATCGATTGCAGCATGAGCGTCTTACCGGCCTTGGGCGGGGAAACGATCAGACCGCGCTGGCCCTTGCCGATCGGGGCCACGAGATCCACCACGCGGGGACCGATCTTCTTGGGCTCGGTCTCCAGGCGCAGCCGCTCCTGGGGGTACAGCGGGACGAGCTTGTTGAACTCGACCCGGTCCTTGTTCTCCTCGGGCTTGCGGCCGTTGACCGTGGTCAGCTGCACGAGCGCAGAGAACTTCTGGCGCGAGTTGTTGTGTTGTTCGCCCTCGCGGGGAGCACGGATGGCACCCACGATCGCGTCGCCCTTGCGCAGGTTGTTCTTCTTGACCTGGGACAGGCTCACGTACACGTCCGAGGGGCCGGGCAGGTAGCCCGAGGTGCGCACGAACGCGTAGTTGTCGAGCACGTCCAGGATGCCCGCCACGGGCAGCAGGACGTCGTCCTCGGTGATCTCGACGTCGTCCACGTCCGGACCGTTATGCCGGTTGCGACGGTTGCGCCGCTCGTTGCGATCGTTGCGATCGTTACGGTCGTTACGATTGCGGTTGCGCCGGTTGCGGCGGGAGTTACCCTCACCGTCGTTGTTGCGATCGTTGTTGTTGCGGTTGCGCCGGTCGTTGCGGTTCTGGTTGTCCTGACCGCCGTCCTTGGGGTCACCGGAATCGTTGGAACCGCCTTGGCCCTTGGAGTCACGGCGGTTGTCCCGGTCCTGACCGTTGTCCTTGGAATCCTTCTGGTTCTTGGCGTGGCGGGAACCGTCCAACTGACCCTGCTTGTTCTCGCGCCGGTTCTCGTCCTGGGACGAGCCGTTCTGCTCGGACTTCTCGTTGCGGCGACCGCGCTGGTTGCGCTGACCGCGCCCGGACTCGTTGCCGGAGTCGTCAGAGCCCTGGGCGGAGTCCTGCCCGGACTCGTCCCGGCCCTTCTCCGCCTGGTCCTTGTCCTGCTGGTTCTGGGCGGAACGGTCCTGGCCGGAGCGCCCGTGCTCACCGGTGCCGCTGGCCGTGGCGCGCCGGGAACGGCGCGAACCGCTCTGCGGCGGGACGTTCTGTTCGCCGTTCTCGCTCTCCGAGCCCTCCTGGGGCTTCGAGGAGGAGTCCGCCGACGCCGCGTCCGCGTCCGCGGCGGCCGGAGCGGCGTCGGCGGAGGACGACTGCGGAGCGTCGGAGGAGTGGCGCTGGGAGGCCTTGCGAGCGGTCTGCTCGATCTTGGCCTCCACGGCTTTGTCGCGTTCGGCGACGACGCCCCCGCGCTGGTGGGCCTCGATGGCCTCGACCAGGAGGGACTTGCGCATGCGACGCGCGCCGGTAATGCCCAACTGGGCCGCGAGGGCCTGCAGCTGCGCGAGTTTGAGCCCGGACAGACCGGTGCTCTGGGCGTTCGAGGTGTCCGTTCCCTGTTCGGGGGCGGTGGTTTCTGTCACGAAGCTTCCTTCTGACTCGATGGGGGTTGCGGCACTCAGATCACCAGCAACCCGACGATGATGGTGTGGGCCACCCGCGGCGGGCCACGAAAGTGCGCGCCGGAGGCGCGCGTCATCAGCAATGAAGTCCCCCGAATCTCCCGCGGAGCCGGGACGCCACATTACAGAGGTGGCTGGTCTACGCGGAAGAGGATCGCAGAGAGGCGACGCGGTCGAACACCTGCGTTGAGGAACTGCGCACGAGGCTCGGCTGCGGGGTTGCACTGTCCGGCACGGACGCGAACCCGGGGCCTATTGCGTGGATACGCTCACTTTAGCACCCTCTTCGGGCACCCGCAGGACATGAACACGCCACGTCACCGTCCGCCCCTGGTACTCGTGCGCCGGCGACGCCGCGTCCGCCGCGATCTCCTCGATCGCCGCAGCCACGCGCCCAGCGTGCTCCGCGCCGTTCGCGAGCGTGAGCACGGTGGGGCCCGCACCCGAGATCAGGGCGGCGTGACCGAGGTCGCGCAATCGGGTCATGAGCTCGCAGCTCGGTGCCATGGCCTGTGCGCGGTAGGGCTGGTGCAGCAGGTCGAACGTCGCGGGCACGAGCAGCTCGGGCCGTTCGCCCAGGGCCGCAACCAGAAGCGCCGCGCGGCCGGCGTTCACGGCCGCCGTGCGATGCGCGATCATCTCCGGCAGCAGCCCGCGGGCCACCGACGTGGCGACTTCGAAGTCGGGCACCGCGACCACGGGGACCACGTCCGGGTGCACGCGCACGGGCACGCTGTGGAAACGACCTTCGTCCTCGTACGAGATCGTCAGACCACCCAGCAGGGTGGGGGCCACGTTGTCCGGGTGTCCCTCCATGTGGGAGCACACCTGCAGCACCGCATCCGGTGAGAGCCGGTGGGACGCGGGGAGCAGCGCGTTGGCCGCGAGGACACCGGCGACCACCGCGGAGGCCGAGGAGCCCATGCCCCGGCCGTGCGGGATCGCGTTGTGGGCGCGCAAGCGCAGCGGGGGCAGCTCACCGGCCCCGGCGGCGTCGAACGCGGCCTGCATGGCACGGATCACCAGGTGCTCGGGACCGCGCGGCACGCCCGCCGCGCCCTCCCCCGAGAGGTCGAACTCGAGTCCGCGCTCGATGCGCGTGAGCGTCACGGTGTCGTAGTGACCCAGCGCGAGACCGAGCGAGTCGAAGCCCGGGCCCACGTTGCCCGTGGAGCCGGGGACCCGCACGCTCACGGTGGTACCCACGGGCGTGATGGCGCCCGGCACGTTCCCGGTGCGGGGTGCGCTGTCGGTGTCGGGCGTGTCGGTGCGGGTGGCGTGCAACGGTGCGTTATTCACGGCGGAGCCGGTCATTCCAGGCCGAGGGCCGAGGCCACGGAGACCACGTCGAAGGCCACGCGCTTGGGCTCGGCGGCCGTGGGGTCCTCGGCCTCGGCGCCCTTGATCGCCCACTGGGGGTCCTTCAGGCCGTGGCCCGTGACGGTCACCACGATCGTCGCGTCCGTGGGTACCTCCCCGGCCCGGGCCTTCTTGAGCAGACCCGCCACTCCGGACGCGGAGCCCGGTTCCACGAACACGCCCTCGCGGGACGAGAGCCAGCGGTGGGCCTCGAGGATCTCGACGTCGCTCACGGAGTCGATGAGCCCGCCGGACTCGTCACGCGCGGCGATGGCCGTGTCCCAGGACGCGGGGTTGCCGATCCGGATCGCGGTCGCGATGGTCTCCGGTTCCGTCACGGGATGGCCCAGCACGAGAGGTGCGGCACCCTCCGCCTGGAAGCCCCACATGGCGGGCGTGCGGGTGGACACCGCGGACAGGGTCTCACCCGAGGTGGCCGGGGTCTCCTGCGCGTACTCTCGGTAGCCCTTCCAGTACGCCGTGATGTTCCCGGCGTTGCCCACGGGCAGCACGTGAATGTCCGGGGCGTCGCCCAGTGTGTCCACGACCTCGAAGGCCGCGGTCTTCTGACCCTCGATCCGGTACGGGTTCACGGAGTTGACCAGGAAGACCGGGTAGGACTCGGAGAGCTTGCGCGCGACCTCCAGGCAGTTGTCGAAGTTGCCGTCGATCTGGATGATGTCCGCGCCGTGGGCCACGGCCTGGGACATTTTGCCCATGGAGATCTTGCCCTCCGGCACGAGCACCGCGCTGCGCATCCCGGCCTGCTTGGCGTACGC
>NZ_DDIY01000015.1:38489-98182 GCF_002338785.1 Kocuria sp. UBA1838
TTGGTGATGGCCATGGTCATCCCGCGGTCCTTGAACGAACCGGTGGGGTTCATGCCCTCGAACTTGAGCCACACCGTGGAGCCCGTGAGCTCGGACAGCGCCCGCGCCTGGATCAGAGGGGTGCCGCCCTCTCCCATGGTGATGACCTCGGTCTGCTTGGTGACCGGCAACCGGTCCTTGTACTCGTTGATGACGCCCTGCCAGACGTGTGCCATGCCGCGTGCTCCTCGGTTCGACTCGTGGCCCCGCGCCGCGTGGTGCGCGGGGCGCTCAAGAATTATTCTCCGGCTTCCACCGGTGTGACGGACACGATGTCCCGCACCACGTCCAGCTCGCGCAGGGCCGCGACCGTGGCCATGAGGGACGCGTGTCGGCCGCTGTGCGTCACGAGCCGCAGCTGGGACATCCCGGGGGCGTCCGGGTCCTCGATCTGCAGCATCGTGGAGATCGAGACCCCGTGGTCCGCGAACACCTGGGCCAGTTGCGCGAGCGCACCCAGTCGGTCCGTGACGGCCACCGTGATGGACAGCCGCGTGGTGGCGTCGTCCATGCTCACGGCGGGCAGCGCCGCGTAGGCGTCGAGCGGGATGCCCTGAGCTCCCAGCGCGATCGCGCGCGCCGCGGAGACGAGGTCGCCCAGCACCGCCGACGCCGTGGGGTGACCACCCGCGCCCTGTCCGTAGAACATGAGGGAACCCGCGTTCGCGGCCTCCACGAACACCGCGTTGTACGCGCCGTGCACACCCGCGAGCACGTGGTCGCGCGGGATCATCACGGGGTTCACGCGCAGATTCACGCCGTCACCGCAGCGCTCGCCCACGGACAGCAGCTTGATCACGTACCCCGCCTCGCGGGCGGCCGCGACGTCCTGCGCCGTGATGCCCGTGATCCCCACGCAGTGCACGTCCGCGATCGTGTAGGTCGAGTGGAACGCGAGGGACGCGAGCACGGCGGCCTTGGCGGCGGCGTCGTGCCCCTCGACGTCCGCGGTGGGGTCCGCCTCGGCGTAGCCGAGCTCCTGAGCTTGCGCGAGGGCGTCGTCGAACGCGGCCCCCGTGGTGTCCATCTGGTCCAGGATGAAGTTGGTGGTCCCGTTCATGATGCCCAGGAAACGGTTGACCCGGTCCCCCGCGAGCGAGTCGCGCATGGGGCGCACGATGGGGATCGCGCCGGCCACTGCGGCCTCGTAGGACAACTGGGCGCCCGATGCCGCCGCGGCGTCGTGCAGTTCGCGCCCGTGCTCCGCGAGCAGCGCCTTGTTGCCCGTGATCACGGACTTCCCGGCGTTCAGGGCACGCAGCACTCGCGTGCGCGTGGGTTCGATCCCGCCGGTCAGCTCCACCACCACGTCCGCGGCGTCGATCACCGCGTCCGCGTCCGTGGTCAGCAGTTCCGCGGGCAGCTCCGTGTCCCGCGGGGCTTGCGGATTGCGCACGGCCACGCCGCTCAGTTCCAGGCGCACGCCGCTGCGCAGGGCCAGCTCATGGGCGTGGTTGAGCAGCACGCGGGCCACCTGGGAGCCCACGGTGCCAGCACCCAACAGGCCCACTTTCAGCACGGGCGTCTCGCGGTCGGTTGCGGGTGAAGTGTTCATGGCTCCTGGTGTTCTGTCGGGGGCTTGCTGTCGGGGCGTGTCAATGGGTAGGGCCGCGCCCCGCGGGCGGTCGCGGCTCGGTGGGCGCGGCGGGGCGGCGCGGCGGGGCGGCGTCCGGCGCGGTGGCGGGGTGCGACGTCGCTCGCGTACCTCGACCGCGCCGGGCGGCTCACACCCCGGTGTCGCGGGCGAGCAGATCCGTGAGGGACTCGCGGCGCACGATCTCGCGGGTGTCCCCGTCCGGTGCGACCGCCACGATCCCGGGGCGGGGCAGCCAGTTGTAGTTACTGGACAGGGACCAGCAATACGCGCCGGTCACGGGCACCACGAGCAGGTCACCCGCGGTGACGTCCCCGGGGAGGTAGACGTCCTTGACCACGATGTCACCGGACTCGCAGTGCTTGCCGACCACGCGCGAGAGCACGGGCGTCTCCTCGGACACGCGGTTGGCGAGCACGGCGGTGTAGTCGGCGTCGTAGAGCACAGGACGGGCGTTGTCGCTCATGCCGCCGTCCACGGACACGTACCGGCGCTGCACGCCCGGGCTGACCGTGACCGTCTTGACGGTGCCCACCGTGTAGACCGTGCACCCGGAGGGCCCGGCGATGAACCGGCCCGGTTCGAAGGACAGGTGCGGGGTGGGCAGATCCGAGGACTCGAGCACGGAAGTGAGCAGCGGGGCGAGGTCCGCGGCGATCGCGGCGACCTCGCGCGGGCTGTCCGCGGCGGTGTACGCCACACCGTGGCCGCCACCCAGGTCGATCTCGGGCAGCGTCACGTCCCAGCGCTCGGCCACGGTCTCGCGCAGCGCGAAGACGCGCTCGGCGGCCTGACCGAAGCCCTCCGCCGCGAAAATCTGGGATCCGATGTGGCAGTGCAGCCCGCGCAGGTCCAGTGCATCGGAAGCGTCAACGCATGCAGCCACGGCCACGAGTGCGGGAGAGTCCTCCCCCTCCTGCACGGGGTTCAGCGAGAGTCCGAACTTCTGGTCCTCGTGGGCGGTCGCGATGAACTCGTGCGTGGACGCGTGCACCCCCGGGGTCACGCGGATCATCACGGGCGCGCGGGTGCCGCGGTCGCGGGCCAGCCGTGCCACGAGCTCGATCTCGGCGAGCGAGTCCACGACGATGCGTCCCACGCCCACCTCGAGGGCCCGGTCGAGTTCCTCCGCGGACTTGTTGTTGCCGTGCAACGCGATCCGGCCCGGGGCCACACCCGCGGCGAGCGCCACGGCGAGTTCCCCGCCGGAGGCGGTGTCGATATTGAGGCCCTCCTCCGTGGCCCACCGCGCCACGGCGGTGTTCAGCAGGGCCTTGGAGGCGTAATAGACCTCGAGTTCCACGCCGAGAGGATTCAGGGCGGCCTCGAACGCCTCGCGGAAACCGCGGGCGCGGTCCCGGAAGGTCCGTTCAGAGACCACGTAGCTCGGGGAACCGTGGCGCGCGGCGATCTCGGTCACGGGCACGGAATCCACGGTGACGCACCCCGTGTCATCCCGGGCGTACTGGGACGTGAAGACCACGGGGTCCAGTGCCGCGGGGTCCGCGGGGACCTGCAGCCAGGCCGGGGCGAGCGGGTGGGCGGGAGCGAGTTCGGTCATGGGATCACATCCTTTCGGGAGCGGAGACGCCCAGCAGGTCCAGCCCGTTGGCGAGGACCTGGCGCACGGCGTCGTTGAGCCACAGGCGGGTGTGGTGGACGGGCGCCACGGGGTCGTCGCCCTGCGGGGTGACCCGGCACGCGTCGTACCAGCGGTGGTACGCCCCAGCCAGGGCCTCGAGGTGGCGCGCCACGCGGTGCGGTTCGCGCAGGGCCGCGGCCTGGGCGACGACGGACGGGTACTGTCCGAGCGCGGCCAACAGGTCCGCTTCACGCGGGTGCTCGAGCAGGGACGCGTCGAACCGGGCGGCGCCGGCCTCGTCCGTGCGCGCGACACCGGCGGCGTGGGCGTTGCGTTCCACAGCGCACGTGCGTGCGTGGGCGTACTGGACGTAGAAGACCGGGTTCTCGTTGGAGCGCTTGGTCAGCACGTCCAAATCGATGTCGATGTTGGAGTCCACGGAATAGCGGGTCAGCGAGTACCGCGCGGCGTCCACGCCCACGGCCTCCACGAGGTCCTCCATGGTCACCACGGTGCCCGCGCGCTTGGACATCCGCACCGCGGTGCCGTCCTTGACCAGGTTGACCATCTGACCGATCAGCACCTCGACGGCGTCCGGGGAGTCCCCGAGCGCGGCCGCGGCGGCCTTGAGCCGGGCCACGTAGCCGTGGTGGTCCGCGCCGAGCATGTAGATGCACAGGTCCGCGCCACGGTCCCGTTTGTTCTTGAAGTAGGCGATGTCCCCCGCGATGTACGCGGCGTGACCGTCCGACTTGATGACCACGCGGTCCTTGTCGTCCCCGTGGTCGGTGGAGCGCAGCCACCACGCTCCGTCCTCGAAGTACAGCGCGTCCGAGGAACGCAGCTGGTCGAGCAGCGTCTCGACCTGGCCGTCCTCGAACAGCGAGTTCTCGTGGAAGAAGACGTCGAAGTCCACGCCGAAATCGTGCAGCGAGGATTTGATCTGGGCGAACATCAGTTCCACGCCCGCGGCGCGGAAGACCTCCTGCGGGTCCTCGGACTCCAGGGCGTCCGGGTGCTGGGCCAGGACCTCGTCCGCGATCTCGGAGATGTACTGCCCGCCGTAGCCGTCCTCCGGGGCGGCCTCCCCGCGGGCGCGGGCCAGCAGGGAACGGGCGAAGCGGTCGATCTGGTTGCCGTGGTCGTTGAAGTAGTACTCCCGCACGACCGAGGCACCCTGCGCATCCAGGATCCGGGCCAGGGAGTCACCCACGGCGGCCCACCGCGTGCCACCCAGGTGGATTGGACCGGTGGGGTTCGCGGAGACGAACTCGAGGTTGATGGTCGTGCCGGACAGGGTGTCCGCGGTCCCGAAGGCGCGCCCCTGTTCCACGATCGACTGCGCGAGCTCACCGGCCGCGGCGGCGTCGAGCGTGACGTTGAGGAAGCCCGGACCGGCGATGTCCACCGTCTTCACACCGGGGACGGCCGACAGGCGCTCGGAGAGGATCTGCGCGACGTCCCGGGGGGAACGGCCCACCTTCTTGGCCACCTGCATGGCCACGGTGGTAGCCCAGTCCCCGTGCTCACGGTTCTTGGGTCGCTCCACCTTCGCGTGCGGGAGTTCGGCGCCATCCACCGGGGTCAGTTCACCGGCGGCCACGGCGTCTTGCAGGCATGCGGACACGGCGGAGGAAAGTTCTTCAGGAGTCACTGTGCCAGTGTAACGGCGCGGGAGCACCCCGCTCGATCCGCGTCGATTGGTGCGCCCGCGCGACCTGGTAGTATCGTCGAGTTGTCGTCGCGGGCCTCGTTCTCGGGTCCTGTGACACGGCACGCCCGCGTAGCTCAGTGGATAGAGCGTCTGCCTCCGGAGCAGAAGGTCGTAGGTTCGAATCCTGTCGCGGGCACCACGAATGCCCTCCCCTCGGGGAGGGCATTTTCGCATTTTGGGGACCCCCACGCCCTACGGGGCCGGCACCCGGATCGCGGGTGGTTCGAGCTAGCGGGTCAGCGGTGACCGCGGCGCTGCTCGCGGGTCCTCAGGTGGGGGTTCAGCTCGAGTGGGTCGTACTCATTGACCACGGAGTCGCTGCCGTAGTGCTCTTCAAGCAGTTGGTCCTCCTCCACCGGGCGGGGTGGAGCCGTGCGCCGCAGCACGACCCCCACGATCGTGAGCAGGCCACCCACCGCGAGGGTTCCGAAACCCACCGCGATCATGGTCCACCCGCGAGTGTTCAAGGGCTCTCCCCCGTGGTCCGCCGCGGCCCGGCTCATGGCCACGAGTGCCTCCGGGAGGGTGAAACAACACACGAACAACAAAAGCAGCCCCACCGCGGTGATGACGGACGTGAAACGTTGTCTGCGGTGGGGCTGCTTCATAAGATCAATGGCCTTCCGGTGACACCCCCGGAGCGGAGGAACCACCCGTTGGGGCGCCGTGGGCGGGGGCACCCCGGGACGGGGCACCGGCCGGTTCGGCGCTGCGAGCTGTCTCCAGAAGCGTAGCGTCATCCAGGGCGGGTTCGCCCGTGGCCGCTTGCAGCTTGCGGAACTCGGCGAGCAGATCCGCCACGGTGGCCTCGGCCTTCTGCTGCGCGTCCAGCTCGAAAAGGATGCGACCCTCGTGCATCATGATGAGCCGGTTGCCCAGCCGCAGGGCCTGGTCCATGTTGTGCGTGACCATGAGCGTGGTCAGGTGACGCTCGTTCACGATCCGCTCGGTGATCTCCGTGACGTGCTGCGCACGCTGGGGATCCAGGGCGGCCGTGTGCTCGTCCAGTAACAAGATCTCGGGTGCGGAGAACGTGGCCATGAGCAGGGACAGCGCCTGGCGTTGCCCGCCGGACAGCAACCCCACCTTGGCCCCCAGCCGGTGCTCCAGACCCAGTTCGAGGGTCTTGAGCTCCTGCTCGAACTCGTGGCGTCGGGCGCGGGTGACGCCGCGCGCGAGACCACGGGAGCGACCGCGGCGCTGCGCGATGGCCATGTTCTGCTCGATGCTCAGGGTGGGCGAGGATCCCTTCATGGGGTCCTGGAACACCCGGGAGATCCACGTGGCCTTGCGGTGTTCGGGAAGCCGCGTGACGTCCCGGTCCCCCACCATGATCCGGCCGCTGTCCGGGATGATCGTCCCGGACACCGTGTTGAGCAGGGTGGACTTGCCCGCACCGTTGGAGCCGATGACCGTGACGAAGTCCCCGGGGTTGACCGTGAGGCTCACCCCGTTCAACGCCACGCGTTCGTTGACCGTCCCGGCGAAGAACGTCTTGTGCACGTCCTGTACGTTCAACATTCGATCACGCTCCCGTTCGTCCGGACACACCGGCGTCCACGGTGCGCCGGGCGCGGGATCGCACGTCCGCCTGCACCGCTTGCGCGGCCCTGAGGGTGCGGTGGCGCTTCCACCGCTTGTACACGCCGAGCTGCGGCAGCACGAGCGCGATCACCACGAGCACCGCGGAGATCAGCTTCATGTCCGAGGGGTTCAGTCCCGCCTGCAGCGCCACGGTGATCACCAGGCGGTACAGCACCGAGCCGAGGATCACCGCGAGCGTGGCGATCACCACGGTGCGCGTGCCGAAGATGCCCTGGCCGAGGATCACGGAGGCGAGGCCCACGACGATCATGCCGATGCCCATGCCGATGTCCGCGAAGCCCTGGTACTGCGCGATCAGGGCACCGGACAAGCCCACGAGGGCGTTGGACAGGCACAGACCGAGGATCTTCTGCCGGTCCGTATTCACCCCGAAGGAACGGATCATCTCCGGGTTGTCACCCGTGGCCTGCATGGCCAGGCCGGCGTCCGTGTACAGGAACCAGTCCAGTGCGAGCTTCACGAGCAGCACACCGACCAACAACAACAACACTCCCACGACCGTCCCCTGCAGCCCGGCCTCGCGCAGGGGCGTGAAGACGGTCTCCTCGCGCAACAGCGCGAGGTTCGCCTTGCCACCCATAAGCCGCAGGTTCACGGAGTACAGGGCGGTCATGGTCAGGATGCCCGCGAGCAACCCGTTGATCCGCGCCTTGGTGTGCAGCAGCGCGGTGATCAGACCGGCGAAGGCGCCGACCACGAAGCCCACGACGGTCGCAAACCACGGGCTGCCGCCGTGCAGGATCACCATGGCCGCGGTGGCCGCCCCGCTCGTGAAGGACTGGTCCACGGTCAGGTCCGGGAAGTCCAGCACGCGGAACGTGAGGTACACACCCAGGGCCATGATCGCGTAGATCAGCCCCAGTTCGATTCCAGCGATCACCGGCGTTACTCGATGACCTGGTCGGCCTGGTCCCGCAGGCTCTGCGGGATCTCCACGCCCATGGCCTTGGCGGCCTTGGCGTTAATGATGAGCTTGGTTTCTTTCTGGGACTCCACGGCCATCTCGCCGGGCTTGGCGCCGTCCTTGAGGATGCGCACCGCCATCTCACCGGTCTGCTTGCCCAGGTCCGTGTAGTTGATCCCCTGGGTTGCCAGGGCACCGCGCTCCACGGAGTCGCCCTCACCCGCGATCAACGGGATCTTCTTGGCCTCCGCGGCGGAGATCACGGCCTCGAGCCCGGCTACGACCTTGTTGTCGGTGGGCACGTAGATGGAGTCGGTGTCGAAGGACTCGGCGGCCTGGGCCACCTCCGCCGTGGTGGTCACGGTCTTCTCCTCAACCTTCAGACCCTCGGCCTGCGCGGCCTTCTTGGCCTCGTCCACCTGCACCTGGGAGTTGGTCTCTCCGGAGCTGTAGATGATGCCCACGGACTTGGCGCCAGACTTGAGCTTCTTGATGAGCTGGATCTGCTCGGCCACGGGGTTCATGTCCGTGGTGCCGGTGACGTTGGCGCCGGGCGCATCCATGGAGTTCACGAGCCCCGCGTCCACGGGATCGGTCACGGCGGTGAACAGGACGGGCTTGTCCGTGACGGCCTGGGCCAGGGACTGGGCGGACGGCGTGGCGATGCCCAGGATCAGATCGTCGTTGGAGGACGCGAAGTTGGAGGCGATGCTGGTCGCGGTGGCCTGGTCGCCGGAGGCGTTCTGCACGTCCAGGGTCAGGTTCTCACCCTCCGTGTAGCCGCCGTCCTTGAGGGCCTGCACGAAACCTTCGCGGGCGGCGTCGAGCGAGGGGTGCTCCACGAACTGCGAGATGCCCACGGTGACCTTCTTGGTCTCACCGGACTGCCCACCGTTGTCGGATCCGCAACCTGTGAGCAGCAACGCCGCGGTGGTGGCCACGGCGGCGACCGGGAGTAAACGCTTCATGACGGGTAATTCCTTTCCCCGAGGATCAATGATGAGTGGATATTATCTAACAATCGGTCGAAAAAGAGACGCAGCTCACATGTGCGGACAATCGGGCGCGTCGTCGGGCTCCCGCAGCGGCCCGTGGGCGCGTGTCGGCCGGGGCCCGTAGACTCTTCCGTTGACATGACTGAGCCCCGCATCCAGCCCCGCATCGTGTACCCGAACGACCTCCCCGTCAGCGCGCGCCGGGAGGACATTATGGCCGCGATCCGCGATCACCAGGTCGTGGTGATCGCGGGTGAGACCGGTTCCGGCAAGACCACCCAGCTGCCCAAGATGTGTCTGGAGCTGGGTCTGGGGGACGGCGGTCTGATCGGTCACACCCAGCCGCGCAGGATTGCGGCGCGTTCGGTGGCCGAGCGCATCGCCCATGAACTCGGGCAGCGCGTGGGCGACACCGTGGGCTACCAGGTGCGCTTCACGTCCGAGGTGGGCAAGGACTCGCGGATCAAGCTCATGACGGACGGCATCCTGCTGGCCGAGATCGGCCACGACCCGCAGCTGTCGCGCTACAACGCGATCATCATCGACGAGGCCCACGAGCGCTCCCTCAACATCGACTTCCTGCTGGGCTACCTCAAGCGACTGCTCCCCCAGCGCCCGGACCTGAAGGTCGTCATCACGTCCGCGACGATCGACCCGCAACGCTTCGCCGAGCACTTCGTGCTGCCGGACCCGCAGCACCCGGACGCCGACCCAGAGCCCGCCCCGATCATCGAGGTCTCCGGGCGCACCTACCCCGTGGAGATCCGCTACCGGCCACTGGCCCAGGAGCGCAGCGGGGACGGCGGCGAGGACGAGGACAACACCGGCGACGGGCTCGTGGACGAGGACCGCGACCCGATCGACGCCGTGTGCGACGCCGTCGTGGAACTCTCGCGCGAACCCCGCGGGGACATCCTCGTGTTCTTCGCGGGCGAGCGTGAGATCCGGGACGCCCAGGACGCGCTGCACAAGGTCATCGACTCGCACCGCTCCCTGGCCGGGACCCAGATCCTGCCGCTGTTCGGGCGGCTGTCCATGGCCGAACAGAACCGCGTGTTCGCGCCGTCCTCGCACCGCCGGATCGTGCTCGCGACCAACGTGGCCGAGACCTCGCTCACGGTCCCGGGCATCAAGTACGTGATCGACCCGGGCACCGCCCGGATCTCCCGGTACTCGGCGCGCACCAAGGTCCAGCGCTTGCCCATCGAGCGCATCTCCCAGGCGTCGGCGCGGCAGCGCGCTGGGCGCTCGGGGCGTACGTCCGACGGCGTGTGCATCCGGTTGTACTCCGAGGAGGACTTCGAGTCCCGGCCGGAGTACACGGACCCGGAGATCCTGCGCACGAACCTCGCCGCGGTCATCCTGCAGATGATCTCGGTGGGCGTGGTGGAGCAACCCCACGACATCACCCAGTTCCCGTTCGTGCAGAAACCCGATGCGCGCGCGGTCAAGGACGGCGTGGTGCTGCTGCGCGAACTCGGTGCCCTGCGCTCGGGTGCGGCGGACGCGGGCGACGACGCGGCGTCGTCGTCCGCGCGTGACGGGCACCGGGGGCGGCGCTCGCGGTCCGGGCGCCACCTCGGTCGGCAGAGCGGACCGCGGGGTCCGCTGACCCGCACGGGCGAGGTGCTCGCCGCGCTGCCGGTGGACCCGCGGCTGGGCCGGATGATCGTGGAGTCGCAGCGCCGGGGGTGCGTGCGCGAGGTGCTCGTGCTCACGGCCGCGCTCACGGTGCAGGACCCGCGGGAACGCCCGCTCGAGAAGCGCCAGGCGGCGGACGAGTTCCACGCACGCTTCCGCGACAAGACCTCCGACTTCCTGTCCTACGGTCTGCTGTGGCAGTACCTGCAGGAGCAGCAGAGCGAGCTGTCCTCGTCCCAGTTCCGCAAGCTGTGCCGACGCGAGTACCTGAACTTCCTGCGGATCCGCGAGTGGCAGGACCTCTACGCGCAGTTGCGACAGATCGCACGCCAGGTGGGGATCGATGCCGGGGCGTCCCGGGAGATCGACGTCGCCTCGCACCAGGAGGCCGTGCACAAGAGCCTGCTGTCCGGGCTGCTGAGCAACATCGGCGTGCGGGACGAACGCACGCGCGAGTACCGCGGCGCGCGCGGGACCAAGTTCGCGATCTTCCCGGGCTCGGCCCTGTTCAAGACGTCCCCGGACTGGCTCGTGTCCGCGGAGCTCGTGGAGACCTCCCGATTGTGGGCGCGCACCAACGCGGCGATCAAGCCCGAGTGGGCCGAGGAGATCGCGCCGCAGCTCGTCAAGCGCAGCTACTCCGAACCCCACTGGTCCCGTTCCCGCGGGGCCGTGATGGCGTACGAGAAGGTCACGCTCTACGGGCTGCCCGTGGTGTCCGAGCGGCCCGTGTTGTTCTCCCGGATCGATCCCGAACTCTCCCGGGAACTGTTCATCCGCCACGCGCTCGTGGAGGGCGACTGGCAGACCCGCCACACGTTCGTCAAGCGCAATCGCAAGGCCCTGGCCCAGGTCGAGGAGCTCGAGAACCGCATGCGCCGCAAGGACCTGCGCGTGGACGACCAGGTGCTGTTCGACTTCTACGACGCGCGCGTGCCCGCGGACGTGGTCTCCCAGCGGCATTTCGATGCGTGGTGGAAGAAGGCCCGCCAACGGGACGAGCACCTGCTGGACCTCACTCCCGAGGACCTGATCGCGCCCGAGGTCGCGGAGCTGGACACGGCCTCCTTCCCGCGGTCCTGGACCGTGGCATCCCCGGACGGCGAGCTGAGTCTGGACCTGGACTACGAATTCGCGCCCGGGGCGGAGACCGCGGACGGCGTCACGGTGCGGGTCCCCGTGCTGTTCCTGGACCGCCTGGCCCCCGAGCAGTTCGAATGGCACATCCCCGGGCTGCGTGTCGAGCTCGTGACCGCGCTGATCAAATCGCTGCCCAAGGCCGTGCGGCGCAACTTCGTGCCCGCCCCGGACACCGCCGTCACCGCCGTGAAGCACCTGGACGCCGAGTTCGATCCGGCCCGCGATTCTCTCCTGGAGTCCCTGGCCACCGTTCTGCGGCGGTTGCGGGGCCACCCCGTCCAGGCCTCGGACTTCCACCCGGAGGCCCTGCCCGCCCACCTGCGCATGCGCTTCGAGGTGCGCGACGCCCGCAACTCGGTACTGGGCCGGGGCGACGACCTCACGGAGCTCAAACAGCGGTTGCGGCCCAAGGTCCGCGCGGCGCTCGCCGAGTCCCTCGGGGGCGCTGCGGCCCAGCTGTACGACGCCGCTCGGGGCAGCACCGAGGGTTCGGCCTCGTCCGGTGACGACGCCGCCGCGGCCCGTCGCGGTCGCGGCAAGCGGGGCTCGGCGCGACCGGGCCCAGGGACTTCCCCCGGATCCGGCGCACCCCAGGCCGCCTCGCTGGAACGCACCGACCTCACGGCGTGGCCCGAACCCGATCCGCCGCGCCGCGTGGAGACGACCGTGGCGGGTCAGACGGTCACGGGATACCCCACACTTGTGGCGGTGCGGGACACCGATGCTTCGCAGCCACCCCGCGTGGACCTGCGGATCCTGAGCGACGCGGAGGAGCAGCGCGCCGCGCAACGCGACGGCGTGATCGCCCTGCTGCACCGGACCCTGCCGTCCGTGCACCGCTACGTGGTGGACCACCTGAGCCAGAAGGAACGGTTGATCTTCACCCAGAACCCCCACGGCTCGGTCGAGGCGCTCATCACCGATTGCACGATCGCCGCGATCGACCGGCTGGTACCCGAGGAGCCGCCGTTCACGCGGGACCAGTTCCGGGCGGTCGCGGAGCACGTACGCGCCGAGCTGATCGACACGGTCTTCGCCGTCACCGCGCTCGTGACCACCGCGCTCACCGAGTCCAACACCGTGCGCAAACGGTTGAAGAAACCCGGGTCACTCGGGGCGGTCGCCGCGTTCAAGGACATGTCCGAGCAGCTCTCCCGCTTGATCCATCCCGGCTTCGTGGCCCGCACCGGGTGGCGGGCCCTGCAGCACGTGCCGCGCTACCTCGCGGGGATCAACGTGCGCCTGGACAAACTCTCCGGCCACCTGCAGCGGGACGCCGTGGCCATGCAGACCGTGCACGATCTCGAGGCCGAGTACCGCGCCGCGGTGGACGCCGTCCCCTCGACCGTACCCACGCCCGCTGCGCTGCGGGCCGTGCGCTGGGACCTCGAGGAACTGCGCATCTCGTTCTTCGCGCAGGAACTGGGCACTGCGCACACGGTGTCGGAGAAGCGGATCCGCAAGCGGTTGCGCGAGCTCGGCTGAGTGACACCGGCGGTTAAAGCCCGCCGGCGACGGGTGCAATGCACCTGCCGCCGGTGCCCGTGAGCGAGGCCGTCGGTCGCTACTGCTGCGGGACCTCGTCGTGGTGGCCCTGGGCCTCGAGGGCCTCGCGGATCCGGCGGGCCGACTCGTCCAGGACCGCGGGGTCCGGGTCCTGATCCACCTGGGCGAAGTCGAACTCCTCGATCGAATTGGTGGGCCACACGTGCAGGTGGGTGTGGGGCACCTCGAAGCCCTGGATCATGAGCCCCACCCGTTTGGGCGTGAACGCGGCGTCGATGGCCTTGCCGATGAACTGGCTGACCTTCATGAGGTGCATGGCCAGCTCCACGGGTAGGTCCACCCACGCGTCGATCTCCTGGCGCGGGACCACCAGGACGTGGCCCTGGGACAGGGGCTGGATGGACAGGAAGCCCACGCAGTGCTCGTCCGCCCAGACGAACCGGCCGGGCAGTTCGCCCTCGATGATCCTGGTGAACACTGAACTCACGGTGATGTCCTTTCCGTCGGGTGGAACCGGCTGGTGGCCGGATGGGTCATGCGGTGTGGAGCTCCACGCTCTCGCGAGTGTCCAGGTGCCGGTACTCGGTCCCGTAGACCTGCGAGAAATGCTTGACCTGCTTCTCCACGACACCGAAGCCGGTCTCGGAGAGCAGCGCGTCGTGGATCTGGTACACCCGCTGCGCACGGGTCGCGATGATGAAGTCGATGACTTCGGACATCTTGGACCACGGGGCGTGCAACGGGACCAGGACCGTGGGAACGGTGAGCCCGTGCGGGACGGTGAAGGAGTCCCCGGGGTGGAACACGGCGTCGTCGATCACGTAGCCCACGTTGGCGATGGTGGGGATGAGGGGGTGGATCAGTGCGTGCTGACCCCCGTACGTGGCCACGGAGAACGGCCCCGCGGTGAACGTGGTGTCCGCCGACACGGCGTGCAACCGGTCCGTGTCCGTGATGTGCTCCGCGAGCTTCTCGATCACCTGGCCCGGGGCATGCACCGTGAGCTCGGGATCCGCCGAAAGGGCGGCGCCCAGCCGCTCGGCGTCGTAGTGGTCCGGGTGCTCGTGGGTGATGAGGACCGTGTCCGCTCCGCGCAGTGCCTCCTCGACCTCGGAGAACGTGCCCGGGTCGATCACGAGCACCGCGCCGTCCTTCTCGAGGCGCACGCACGAGTGGGTGAACTTGGTCAGCAACATGGCTTCACCCTAGCGGCTCGGTCCGGCCGTGACGACGCCGCCTGTGCATGTCCGCGCCGCACGTTAAGATGTCCCGGACGGCCGCTCGCGGAAAGGACACCTGGGTTGAGCACCAAGACCACCGGAACCGCGGAGGTTCGCAACACCAAGCAGCGCCGTGCCGTGACCGGCGCGCTGCAGGGGTTGGAGGACTTCATCTCCACGCAGGACCTGCACCGGCTGTTGCGCGATCGCGGACAGTCGGTGTCCCTGGCCACCACGTACCGGATCCTGCAGTCCATGGCCGAGCTGGGTCAGGTGGATGTGCTGCGCAACGCCGAGGGCGAGGCCATCTACCGCCGGTGCGAGGCCGAGCACCACCACCATCACATCGTGTGCCGCTCGTGCGGCGCGGCCGTGGAACTCGAGGCTCCGGACGTCGAGACATGGGCGGAGGAGACCGCGCGCCGCTACGGTTACGCGGACGTGGACCACACCGTGGAGATCTCCGGGATCTGTGCCGAGTGCGGGGCCCGGGGCCGCGTCGAGTCCTCCGACGCCCGAGAAACCGCGAAACCCGCCCGGTGACCCGGATGTCACGCCGCGAGATCCTGCTCGTCCACAACGGCGCCTCCCTCGTGGGCCGGAACGCGTGCGAGCGCGCCGTGGGCATCCTGCGGGCCGGCGGCTACGACCCCCGACCGCTCAGCGCGGCCACCGCCCAGGCCCTCTCCCGCGATCTCACCAAGACCCTGCGCGACGCGTCCACCCGGATCGCCGCGGTCGTCGCGGTCGGCGGAGACGGCATGGTCCACCTGGTCCTGCAGTCACTGAACCGGTTGCGCGAGCAGGGCGTCGAGTTCCCGTTCGGGCTGATCCCGGCCGGTTCCGGCAACGATCTGGCCCGGTTCCACGGTGTACCCGTGGGGGACGTCGAACGCGCGGCGGGCCGGGTGCTGCGCGGACTCGAGTCCCCCGAACGCAGCATGGACCTCGTCCACGTCACGTGCGCGGACGGCAGCCACCACGTGTGCGCGACCGCGGTGTGCCTCGGCCTCGACGCCCGCGTGAACGCGCGCGCCAACCGCTGGTCCAGCGTCACGCACTCGGTCAAGTACGTCGCCGCGCTCGCCGTGGAGGCCGTCTCCATGCGCGCGCGGCGTTACGACCTGAGCTGGACCGGCCCGGACGGCGCGTGCCACGTGAGTGACCGCACGCTGACTTTCCTGGCGCTGACCAACACCTCGTCGATCGGGGGCGGGCTGACCATCGTTCCCCGCGCGGATCCCACGGACGGCTCGGGTGAGCTGTTCATGGTCTCCGACGTGGGCGCGCTGCGGCTCGCGTGGCTATTCCCCCGCTTGTTCCTGGGCACGCACGAATCCCTGCGGGAGGTCACCGTGGTGCCCGCCACGGCCGCGACCGTCGCGGCCCACGGTATCCCTTCCGAGCCGCGGGACGCGGCCTACGGCGACGGCGAACGGTTGGGTCCGCTGCCCGCCTCGCTCAAGGTGCTCCCCGCCGCGGTGCGCGTCCTGCTCTGAACCGCGCGACCGGCGCCGAGCGGCGTCGTCGACCGCGGTGTCGAACGGCGATACGACGACGAGCGCTCACGCACCGCGCGCACGCACCGCGAGACGAGCCACACGACGAACGAGATGGTCGTGACGTACGGGCTGATCGGGACGTTGCCGCCCAGCGCCAGGAGGATCCCGCCCACCATGGCGAGCTCGGCGAAGACCACGGAGAGCACCACGGTGCGCGCGGGACTCGAGGTGAGGTTCATGGCCGCCGCGGCCGGGGTGATCAGAAGCGCGAGCACGAGCAGCGCGCCCACGATCTGCACGGACATCGCGACCGAGATCCCCAGCACGACCATGAATATGATCGCCAACGAGCGCATCGGCAGCCCCTTGGCCCGGGCCACGAGCGGGTCCGTGCTCGCGAACGTCAGCGGCCGCCACACCACAAGCAGCGTGGCGAGCACCACCACGGACAGCACGATCATCGACGTCAACTGCAGGGAGGACACGGAGACGATCTGGCCCGTGAGCAGGGAGAACTTGTTGGAGGATCTGCCCTCGTAGAGGGACAGGAAGAGGATCCCGAGCCCCAGGCCGAAGGGCATGAGCACGCCCACGAACGAGTTGCCCTCCCGCGCGCGCAGGCCCATGAACCCCATGATGAGCGCGGCGAGCACGGACCCCGCGAGGGACCCGGTGACCACATCGGAGCCGACCAACAGGGCCGCGGCGGCACCGGCGAAGGACAGCTCCGCGATCCCGTGCACCGAGAACGCGAGATCGCGCATCATCACGAACGTGCCCACGAGCCCGCCCACCAAGCCAAGCACCGCGCCCGCCCACACGGAGTTGCGCAGCAGGGACAGCAGTTCGCCGTAGTTGTCGAAGACGAACACGGAACCGAACAATGAGTTCCAGTCGATCGCGGCTAGGCTCACAGGATCAGCTCCTCCGGGGAATCGGTGTGGTGGGAGCTGTCCGGGCGCCCGGCCACGAGGATGCGACCGTTGCTGCGCAGCACCTCGACGCGGGTCCCGTACAGCTCGGAGAGCACGTCCGAACGCAGCACCTGGTCCGGCGTGCCGATCCGGAACGAGCCGTTGGCCAGGTAGAGGATCCGGTCCACGTGCTCGATGATCGGGTTCACGTCATGGGTCACGAAGACCACGGCGCACCCGCTGCGTTCACGTTGTTCGTGCACGAGCTCGCTCACCACGTGCTGGTGATGCAGGTCCAGGGACAGCAGGGCCTCGTCGCACAGCACGAGCGTGGGGTCCGCAGCGAGCGCCTGGGCCACGCGCAGGCGCTGTTGCTCACCCCCGGACAGCACGCCCACGGGGGCGTCCGCGTAGTCGGTGGCACCCACGCGTTCGAGCAACTCGTCCACGGTGCGGTGCACGCGGCGTGGATGCAGTCGGATCCCCCAGCGGTGCCCGTCCACGCCCTGCGCCACGAGGTCCCGGGCCCGCAGCGGCGTGCGCGCCGGGAAGCCGCGCTGTTGGGGCACGTACCCCACGCGGGCGGCGGCGGCCCGCGGACGGGTCCCGTTGACGCGTACGGTCCCGCTCGTGAGCGGGAGCAGTCCCAGCAGCACGCGCAGGAAGCTCGTCTTGCCGGTCCCGTTGGAGCCCAGGACCGCGAGGTACTCCCCCGGGGCGACGTCCAGGTCCAGACCGGACCACAGGGTGCGGTCCCCGAAGACCAGGCGCGCGTCCCTGAGCCGGACGACGGCGTCGTCGGCCCCGGAACGGGCGGCCACCTCGGGTGCGGATTGGGGTGCGTTCATGTCCCTACTTCTGGAGCGCGTGGGCCACGCGGTCCGCGTTCTGCGTCATCCACTGCTGGTAGTTCAGCCCGTCCGGGATGGTCTCGGTGAACTCCACCACGGGCTTGCCGGCGTCCCCGGCGGCCGAGCGCAACCGGTCGGTCTGCCCCGTGGAGGTCTGCTTGTTGAGGGCGAGCAGTTTCACGTCGCTTCCCTTGACGAGCCCGAGGGTGTCGTTGAGCACCGCGGGTGCGGCGTCGGAGCCGGCGTCGATGGCCTCGGTGAACGCCTGCGGGGTCTGGTCGTGCAGGCCGGCGTCTTGCAGGAGGTACCCGGGCAGAGGCTCGGTCGCGATGTATCCGCCCGAGGCTTTGATCCCCTCGACCTTCTGTTCGACCGTGCCGAGCTCGTTCTTCACGCGCGCGGCGTTGTCCCGGTAGTACTGGGCGTTCTGCTGGTCCACCTGGCCGAGCTGCTCGGCCATGCGGTCCACGACCATCTGCATGCTCTCGACGTCGTACCACACGTGCTCATTGAAGTCGCCGTGGTGGTGGTGTCCGGAGCCGTGGTCGTGGTCGTCGTGCGCGTCCTCTTCTCGCTGCAGACCGGAGGCCTCCACGGCGTCCACCACGTGCTGGCCGTCGGAGGCCAGATCGGTCATGAACTGGTCGTACCCACCCCCGTTGCACACCACGACGTCCGCCTTCTCCACCTTCAGCCGGTCCTGGGGGGTGGCCTCGTAGGAGTGGGGGTCCTGGGCGCTCGAGTCAATCACGGGGGTCGCGGAGACCTTGTCGCCACCCACCTGGGACGCGAGGTCCGAGTAGACGTTCGTGGAGGTGACCACGGCGATCTTCCGCGCACCGGGCGAACCTTGCGCGTCCGACGCGGTCCCGCTCGAACACCCGGCGAGCGCGAGACCCACCACCACGCCCGCGCCCAACACGCTCGTCCTACCCTTGCGCACGCTGCGCCCTGCGGTCATCGTCCATCTCCCTCGTCCGACCCCCGGCTCCCGCCAATGAGAATCAATGTCATGTAGCCGTGCGTGAGCATATCATGAACCATTCTCAATAAGGGGCGTGGTGAGAACGGGCCGCTCAGGCCCAGGACTCCGAGCGGGGGCGGCCCTCGTCGTACCCGGACTGGGACTGGATGCCCACCACGGCGCGCGCCGCGAACTGCTCGAGCGTGGCCGCACCGGCGTACGTCATGGAGCTGCGAACCCCGGAGGTGATGTGGTCGAGCAGGTCCTCCACGCCGGGGCGCTGGGGGTCCAGGTACATGGTGGAGTTGGAGATGCCCTCCTCGAACAGGGCCTTGCGGGCCCGCGCGAAGCGGTCCTCCCCGGCAGTGCGGTGGCGCACGGCGCGCGCCGAGGCCATCCCGAAGGACTCCTTGTAGGCGCGCCCGTTGGCGTCAATGTTGATCTCACCGGGGCTCTCGTGCGTGCCCGCGAACCAGGATCCGACCATCACCTGGCTCGCGCCGGCCGCGAGCGCGAGGGCGACGTCGCGCGGGTGCTTGACCCCGCCGTCGGCCCACACGTGCTTGCCGAGATCGGCCGCGGCCTCCGCGCACTCGACCACGGCGGAGAACTGGGGGCGACCCACGGCGGTCATCATGCGCGTGGTGCACATGGCCCCGGGGCCCACGCCCACCTTGATGATGTCCGCACCCGCGCCCGCGAGGTCTCGCACGCCGTCCGCGGTGACCACGTTGCCGGCCACGATCGGCACCCGGGGGTGCAGGGCCCGCACGGTGGACACGGCCTCCAACGCTTTGATCTGGTGACCGTGGGCGGTGTCCACCACGAGGACGTCCACCCCGGCCTCGAGCAGTTGCTCGGCCTTGCCGGAGACGTCCCCGTTGATTCCGACCGCGGCACCCACGCGCAACCGGCCGTCGTCGTCCAGGGCGGGTGCGTAGATCGTGGAACGCACCAGGCCCTGGTGGGTCAGGATGCCCACGACCTCGCGTCCGCGCAGCACCGGGGCCACGTTGACGCGCGCGGCGGACATCGTCTCGTAGGCGGCGCGCAACACCTCCGGGTCGGAGTCCACGGGGAAGTCGCTGTCCTGGAACTCGGGGCCCTCCGAATGCGCCAGGTCCCCCAGTTGGGTGAAGCGGTCCACGTCCCGGCAGTCGGAGTCCAGGACCATGCCGGCGTAGTGCTCGTCCGCGTCCACGACGATGACCACGCCGTGGGGGCGTTTGTGCATGATCCCCAGGGCGTCGTGCACGGTGTTGCTGCGGTGCATCACCACGGGGGTCTCGTAGCGCGGCGAGCGCTGCTTGACCCACGAGGTCACCTCCGCGATCACGTCCAGCGGGATGTCCTGGGGCAGGATGCCCAGACCGCCGCGCCGGGCCATGGTCTCGACCATGCGCCGCCCGGTCACCGCGGTCATGTTCGCGGCCACGAGCGGGATGGTGGAACCGGTGCCGTCCGCGGGGGCCAGATCGACGTCGAACCGGGAGGTCACCCGGGACATCGAGGGCACCAGGAAGACGTCATTGTAGGTCAGGTCCGTGGTGGGTGTCGTCAGGAATCGCACAAGAGGAGAGTCTACGTGCTCCGCCGCGGGCCGGCGGGCGGGCCGGCGGGTAGGTGGCAACCGTCCAGATGCCTCACTAGACTGAAAAACCGGTACGGCTTTGCGTGCGCGAAGCCAGTTCGCAAGTCCCGCGGCCGGTAAGCTCCGTGGGAGCCACACGAGGGCCGCAAGGACCAGCTCGCCGCCCGGGACACCCAGCACAGATGGAAGAGGCGTATCACTAGTGCCAGACCAGCCGCGTCACCTTATCCCTGAAGAATTTGCCGGCAACGAATGGCTCGTGGACGAGTTGTTCGACAAGTACCAGGCGGACAAGAACTCGGTGGACAAGAAGTGGTGGCCCATCTTCGAACAGATGGCCGGCGACGACCAGTCCGATACCCAGACGTCCGACACCAAGACCTCAGCAGCCGCCCCGTCCCAGGGGGCGGCTGCGCGGACGTCCGGGGGTGATCGTCCCGCTGGACGGCGCGACGACGCCGCCGCCAAGACGTCCGCGGACAAGGCCTCCTCCGGGACGGCGTCAACCTCGTCCAAGACCGAGCAGAACACCTCCGGTGCCGGCGCGGAGGCGCCCAGGAAGGCGCAGCGGGCCAAGTCCCCGGCGCCGTCGACCACCGGTTCCAAGGCGAAGGGACGACCCGAAGGCGTGGACACCGAGACCGAGACCAGCGAGGGCTCCGGAACCAAGCGCCCCATCCGGGCGCAGCCGGAGGACCGTGCGAAGGACAAGGGCCAGGACAAACCCGCCGAGGACACCGTGGTCAAGCTGCGCGGTCCCGCCAAGGCCGTGGCCGCCAACATGGACGCCTCCCTGACCGTGCCCACCGCCACCACGGTGCGCGCGGTGCCCGCCAAGCTGCTGATCGACAACCGCCTGGTGATCAACTCGCACTTGGCCCGTAACCGCGGCGGCAAGGTGTCCTTCACCCACCTCGTGGGCTACGCCGTGATCCGCGCGCTCGCCAACTTCCCGTCCCAGAACGTGATCTACGACGAGGTGGACGGCAAGCCCGCCGCGGTGCATCCCGCGCACGTGAACTTCGGGATCGCGATCGACATCCCCAACAAGGACGGTTCCCGCAACCTGGTGGTGCCCAACATCAAGGGTGCGGAAGAGATGTCCTTCCAGCAGTTCTGGACCTCGTACGAGGACATCGTCAAGCGCGGGCGCAATGGCGCGCTGACCATGGAGGACTACGCGGGCACCACGGTGTCCCTGACGAACCCCGGTGGCATCGGCACCGTGCACTCGGTGCCGCGACTGTCCAAGGGCCAGGCGTGCATCATCGGCGTGGGTGCGCTGGACTACCCCGCCGAGTACAAGGGTGCCTCCCCCCGCACGATCGCGCGCAACGCGGTCTCCAAGGTCATCACCCTGACGTCCACGTACGACCACCGCGTGATCCAGGGCGCCGGTTCGGGTGAGTTCCTCAAGCTCGTGGAGCACTACCTGCTGGGCGGCGATGACTTCTACGACCACATCTTCGAGGCCCTGCGCATCCCCTACGAGCCCGTCCGCTGGGCCGTGGACAACCAGGTCAACCCCGAGATCCAGATCAACAAGGTCGCCCGGATCCAGCAGCTGATCCACTCCTACCGCGTGCGCGGTCACCTCATGGCGGACACCAACCCGCTCGAGTACGTGATGCGCAAGCACCCGGACCTGGACATCCGCACCTACGGGCTCACCCTGTGGGACCTGGAGCGCGAGTGGCCCACCGGCGGTTTCGGCGGCCAGAGCCTGCTCACGCTGCGCGTGATCCTGGGTCGGCTGCGGGATGCCTACTGCCGCACCGTGGGCGTGGAGTACATGCACATCCAGGAGCCCGAGCAGCGCGAATGGTTCCAGTCCAAGCTCGAGCGTGACTACCAGAAGCCCGCGCGCGAGGAGCAGTTCCACATCCTCGAGCGGCTCAACGCCGCCGAGGCTTTCGAGACCTTCCTGCAGACCAAGTACGTGGGTCAGAAGCGCTTCTCGCTGGAGGGCGGCGAGTCGCTGATCCCGCTGCTGGACGCGATCATCTCCGAGGCCGCGGATGCTTCCCTCGCGGGTGTGGGCATCGCGATGGCCCACCGCGGCCGCCTCAACGTGCTGACCAACATCGCCGGGAAGTCCTACGCCCAGGTGTTCCGCGAGTTCGAGGGCAGCCAGGACCCGCGCGCCGCCGAGGGCTCGGGTGACGTGAAGTACCACCTGGGCACCGAGGGCGTGTTCACCTCCGACAACGGCAACGAGACCCAGGTGTACCTGGCCGCGAACCCCTCCCACCTGGAGGCCGCGGACCCGGTGATCGAGGGCATCGCCCGCGCCAAGACGGACGTGCTGGGCGCCGGGCCGGAGGGTAACGGTGAGTACCCCGTGCTGCCCATCCAGGTCCACGGTGACGCCGCGATGGCCGGACAGGGCATCGTCTACGAGGTCATGCAGATGTCCGGGCTCGAGGCCTACAACGTGGGTGGCACCATCCACGTGGTGGTCAACAACCAGGTGGGCTTCACCACCGCGCCCTCTGCGGGCCGCACGTCCACGTACTCCACGGACGTCGCGCGTACCGTGCAGGCCCCGATCTTCCACGTCAACGCGGACGATCCCGAGGCCGTGGCCCGTGTGGCGCAGCTCGCGTTCGAGTACCGCCAGCGGTTCCAGCGCGACGTTGTGATTGACCTGGTGTGCTACCGCCGCCGCGGGCACAACGAGGGCGACGACCCCTCGATGACCCAGCCGTTGATGTACTCCCTGATCGACGGCAAGCGCTCCACGCGCAAGGTCTACACCGAGAACCTCGTGGGCCGCGGGGACATCACGCAGGAAGAAGCGGACCGCGCTCTGAAGGACTACCAGGAGCGCCTGGAGCGGGTCTTCGCCGAGACCCATGAGGCCCAGACCTCCACGGTCCCGCTCGTGACCGGGGACGCCGCCGCGATCGCCAACATCGAGCGGCCGTCCGCGCAGCAAGCCGATTCCGGGGTGTCCGTGCCCAAGACCACGGCCATCTCCGAGGAAGCGGCTCACCGCATCGGTGACGCCTACGTGGACCTGCCCGAGGGCTTCACGATGCACCGCAAGCTGCACAAGCTCGCGGAGAAGCGCCGCGAGATGACGCGCGAGGGCGGGATCGACTGGGGCATGGGCGAGCTCATGGCCTTCGGTTCGCTGCTCATGGACGGTGTCCCGGTGCGGATGTCCGGTCAGGACGTGCGCCGCGGTACGTTCACGCAGCGCCACGCGGTGTTCTTCGACGCCGAGAACGGTGCCGAATGGACCCCGCTGAACCACCTCTCCGCGGACCAGGCACGGTTCTCGATCTACAACTCCTTGCTCTCCGAGTACGGCGTGCTGGGCTTCGAGTACGGCTACTCCGTGGAACGCCCCGAGGCGCTCACGGTGTGGGAGGCGCAGTTCGGTGACTTCACCAACGGTGCGCAGACCATCGTGGACGAGTTCATCTCCTCCGCGGAACAGAAGTGGGGTCAGCGCTCCAACCTGGTGATGCTGTTGCCGCACGGCTTCGAGGGCCAGGGACCCGACCACTCTTCCGCGCGCATCGAGCGCTTCCTGGTGCTGTGCGCGGAGAAGAACATGATCGTGGCCCAGCCCTCCACCCCGGCCAACCACTTCCACTTGCTGCGCCGCCAGGCGTACTCGCGCCCGCGCCGGCCGCTGATCGTGGCCACGCCCAAGCAGCTGCTGCGCCTGAAGGCCGCGGCGTCCCCGGTGGAGGAGTTCACGCAAGGCGGCTTCCAGACGGTCATCCCGGACACCGCCGGGCTCGACGACGCCAAGGTCACCGACGTCATCCTGGTCTCCGGTCGGTTGTACTACGACCTCGTGACCCAGCGGAAGAAGTCGGACGACCACTCCACCGCGATCGTGCGCGTGGAGCAGCTCTACCCGCTGCCCGTGGACGAGATCAAGGAACAGCTGGCGCGCTACCCGGAGGCCCGGATCCTGTGGGCTCAGGACGAACCCGCCAACCAGGGTGCGTGGCCGTTCATGGCCGTGAACCTCGTGCCGCAGCTGGACCGCCCGGTCACGCTCGCGTCCCGGCCCGCCTCGGCCTCCCCCGCCAACGGCTCGGCCAAGCGCCACACGGCGGAGCTGGAGACCCTGGTGCAGCAGGCGTTCGCCCGCGGCGAGTGAGTGCCGCCCGGCGCACGGTCCCGCGAGCTGCGCGGCGTCGTACGCCCCCGCCCGATCACCGGGCATGATCCGCCCGGGGGGCCGTCGCGAGACGGCCCCCCGGGTCCCAGCTAGCGAAGGATGTAAGAAGAGTGGACCAACGCAGGATCCGCATTGTGGCCGTGGGAGACGAATTGTTGGCCGGCGTGGACGACCCCCGCGCGCTCGGCTGGTTCGGACGAGTCATGGCGCGCACCCCCCGAGACGTGGTTCCCGTGGACGCCTACAATCTCGCCGCGCCTGGTCAGGGCAGTGAGACCCTCAACGACCACTGGTTCGCGGAGGCTTCCCGCCGCTTCGATTCCGCGTGCGACAACCGTCTGGTGATCGCACCGTCCGCCCTGGACATCGACCTGGGGATCACCTCCGCCCGGTCCCGGCTGAACATGGCCAACATCGTGGACCAGGCCACCCAGAACAACACCAAGGTGCTCGTCGTGGGTCCCCCGCCCACCCTGGACCCGCAGCGCAACCGCAAGATCGCGGACCTCTCCGCGGCCTACGGGGATGTGACCACGCGGCGCAACCACGTGTACGTGGACACGTTCAACCCCCTGCAGCACCACGAGCAGTGGCGCAAGGACCTCGCCGCCAACCACGGCAACCCCGGTCAGGCCGGCTACGGGCTCATCGCGTGGCTTGTGCTGCACCGCGGGTGGTACGAGTGGCTGCAGCTGCCCGAGCCGCGCTGAGGCTCTCGCCTCTCACCGTGGCGACCGCGGCGACCGCCGCAATGCGGGCGGCGGTTCCGGGTGACACCACCCGCGGCGCTGGCCGCAGGGTCCGGGGGCACCCCTATGGCATGGGCGGCACCGGAGCGGTGGCATGAGCACCGCCCGGAATGTGAGATACTGACAGACGATGTCCCAGCCAATCATCGCAGGAGGTACATCATGAGCAAGCGTGGACGTAAGCGCAAGGATCGTCGCAAGAACTCGGCAAACCGCGGCAAGCGGCCCAATTCCTGAGGTTCGGCGAACGCATCACGAAGCCCCCGTGACCGTCATCGGTCACGGGGGCTTCGCTCTGTCCGAGGGATCCGCGTCATCGGGTACTTCGTTCCCCGGGTCTCTGCGCGGCTGAGCACTCACGCCGCTGGGCGCCGCCGGCGACTCATCCCGCCCGGTACCGGCGCCGCCCGGTCCTCAGGCAGCGGGGTGCTCGTTGCACTGGGCGTCGATGCGCGCGAGGATCGAGCGCTTGAGCTCGTCCGGCGCGGTCTCGCAGCACGAACGCTTCACCACGGAGCGGATCACGCACTCCAGGTTGTACTCGCGCTCGCAGTCGGCGCAGTCCGTGAGGTGCTCGTGGATCTCCGCGAGGTCCTCGGTGGTCAGTGCCCCGTCCAGGTACTCGTAGATCCGCTGGATGCGTTCGTCGGTGCAGCCGTTGTGACACGGTTTCGCGGTCATGCTCTAGCCTCGATCCTTCGCTCGTGCGCCGTCCTTGGTCTTCTTCTGGACCTTGGACGTGTCGAATCCTCGTTCTTGGGCGTAGTCGCCCAGTTTCTCGCGCAGAAGCTTGCGGCCACGGTGCAACCTGGACATCACGGTTCCGATGGGCGTGTCCATGATCTCGGAGATCTCCTTGTACGCGAATCCCTCCACGTCCGAGAAGTACACCGCCAGGCGGAACTCCTCGGGCAACTCCTGCAGGGCTCGCTTGACGTCCGAGTCCGGCAGGTGGTCCAACGCCTCCGCCTCGGCAGAACGCAGTCCCGTGGAGGTGTGCGACTCCGCGCGGTGCAGCTGCCAATCCTCCACGGTGTCCGTGTTGGCCTGGCGCGGTTCGCGTTGCCGCTTGCGGTACAGGTTGATGTACGTGTTGGTCAGGATCCGGTACAACCAGGCCTTGAGATTGGTCCCCGGCTTGTACTGGTGGAACGCGGAGAACGCCTTGGTGTAGGCCTCCTGCACTAGGTCCTCGGCATCGGACGGGTTGCGGGTCATGCGCAATGCCGCGGCGTAGAGCTGGTCCACGTACTGCATGGCGTCGCGTTCGAAACGCTCACGGCGCTGCTGAGTGGTTTCCGCTCCGGAGGGCACCTCTTCGGGGTGTTCCACCGGATGGGAATCGTGAGTTCGCTGATCGTTCATCACGTCCCAGTCTAAGGTGGGGGCCGTCATCCTCCGCCGTCACCCACTTCCCTGGTCGTTGCCGAGTGTTACGTCACATATGTGGCGCTTCTGTACACCGTGGATAACACGCACGCGCCGTGCGAGTATTCCCGGCGGCGGCGCGAACTCGGGCCGATAGGATGGCTACAGTGCGTACCCGGAGATGCCGGGGCCGTAAGGAGGAGAACCATGAGCATTGTTCGTCGTCTCGCCCGCCCGCTGCTCGCCACCGGTTACATCGCCGGGGGCGTCAACGCGTTCCGCAACTCGTCCGCTGCCGCGAAGCAGTTGGACCCGGTCCTCAAGGCCCTCGAGAGCGCCGCCCCGCAGGTGCGCCCCGTGACCGCCAACCGCGCTCAGGTCGCGCAGGGCATCGCCGCCGCCCAGGTCGTCGCGGCGTCGCTGCTCGCCGCGAGCAAGCTCCCGCGCCTGTCGTCCACCGTGCTGCTCGGCACCACCGCGCTCAACGGCTACACCCAATACCGCTCCGCGGACGCGAGCACCACCGAGGGCAAGGCCGCCCGCAGGTCGGACCTGCTCAAGAACGTGTCCCTGCTGGGTGCCGTGATGATCGCGGCCGTGGACACTTCGGGCAACCCGTCCCTCGTGTGGCGCGCGAGCCACCTCGCCGACGACGTCCGCAAGAACGCGGTCAAGGTCGGCAAGGACACCAAGAAGAAGCTGGAGCAGGCCGAGAAGGCCGTCCAGGACGCCGTTTCCAACTAGGAGCACCGCCCCACGTGATGCCGAGCAACGGCGAACCGCAAGCCCTGGATGCCGCTCACTGGCGGGCCCCCTTCCCGGAGGGGGCCGCCGTGAGAGGCACGGTGGCCGTCCCCGGTTCCAAGTCCCTGACCAACAGGTATCTGGTCCTCGCGGCCCTCGCCGACGAACCGTCCGTGCTGCGCAAGCCGTTGCACTCGCGTGACAGCAGGCTCATGATCACCGCGCTCGAGCAGTTGGGCGCGGTGATCGAAGCGCTACCGGACCAGGGGCCGTTCGGTCCGGATCTGCGGATCACCCCCCTGCCCCGCGCGCACACTCTCACCGGGCCCGTGGCCGTGGACTGCGGTCTTGCGGGTACCGTGATGCGCTTCGTCCCGCCCCTGGCGGCGCTATGTTCCGGGGTCGTGGATTTCGACGGCGACGCCGGAGCGCGCGTCCGACCCATGGGTCCCGTGATCGCGGGGTTGCGCGAGCTCGGCGTGTCCGTCGAGGACGACGGCCGGGGCACGCTGCCGTTGCGGGTCGTCGGCACCGGATCGGTGACCGGGGGCACCGTGACGATCGACGCGAGCGGCTCGTCCCAGTTCGTCTCCGCGCTACTGCTCTCCGCGGTGCGCTTCAACTCCCCGCTCGTACTGCACCACGAGGGCGGCTCCGGTGTGCCCTCACTACCGCACGTGGACATGACCGTGTCCGTGCTGCGCGACGCCGGTGTGGCCGCCGAGCGCATCGGTGACACCGCGTGGCGGGTCAGCCCGAGCGACGTCGCCGGCCTGGACGTGACCGTGGAACCGGACCTGTCCAACGCCGGACCGTTCCTGGCGGCGGCCGTGGTCACGGGCGGGACCGTGAGCATCCCCGACTGGCCCGCCCACACCACGCAGGGCGGGGACCAGTGGCGGCGGATCCTGCCCCTGTTCAGCGCGGACGTCCGTGTGCAGGGCAGCACGTTCACCGTGACCGGTCCGGACGAGATCGCCGGGGTGGACCTGGACCTCTCGGAAGCCGGCGAGCTCGCGCCCACCGTGGCCGCGATCTGCGCGCTAGCCACCGGCCCCTCCGTGCTGCGCGGTATCGCCCACCTGCGCGGGCACGAGACCGATCGGCTCGCCGCGTTGCGCACCGAGCTCAACGCGCTGGGTGGGAACGTGGAGGAGACCGCGGACGGACTTCTGATCACCCCCACTGAGCTGCACGCCGGAGTCTTCCACAGCTATCACGACCACCGCATGGCTACCGCGGGAGCCATCCTGGGCCTGCGCGTGCCCGGGATCCGGGTGGAGAACATCGCCACCACCGCCAAGACGCTTCCCGATTTCCCGGGCATGTGGGACCGCCTCGTACGGCGGGGTTCCTGACGCAGTGGCCCGCAGGACCTGGGACGAGTCCGACGTCCGGATCCGCGCGAACAAGCGCGGCTCCCGCCCTCGCACCAAGCAGCGACCCACGCACGAGGACGCCGTGATCGTACGTGTGGTGGCCGTGGACCGCGGCCGGTACACGTGCGTGGTGGGAGAGGACGAGGAACAACCGCGCACGGTGACGTGCGTGCGCGCCAAGGAGCTGCGGCGCCGGCCCATCGTGCCCGGGGATCTCGTGGGCGTCGTGGGTGACGTCACCGGTGCCCCGGACACCCTGGCACGCATCGTGCGGATCGAACCGCGCGCCACCGTGCTGCGTCGCAGTGCCGATGACAGCGATCCCGTGGAACGCGTGATCGTGGCGAACGCGGACCGGCTCGTGCTCGTGCTCGCGGCGGCCTCTCCCACCCCCCGCACGGGATTCGTGGACCGCGGGTTGGTGGCGGCATGGGACGCGGGAATCACCCCCGTGGTGTGCATGACCAAGTCCGATCTGGCCGATCCCACGGAGTTCCTGGACTACCTCCACGACCTGGACGTGATCACCCTCAGCACGCAGCGCGCGACCGACCGCGGCGAACGACCCGAGGCCGGCATCCACGAGCAGTCCCTGGCCGTGTCCCCCGATTCCCTCGAGCGGTTGCGGTCGTTGCTGGACGGTCATGTGAGCGTGTTCCTGGGGCCCTCCGGCGTGGGCAAGTCCACGCTGGTCAACGCCCTCACGGGAGCGCAGCGGGCCACCGGCGGCGTCAACGACGTCACGGGCCGTGGCCGGCACACGTCGTCCTCCGCGCGTGCCCTCACGGTGCCCGGAACCCGCCCCGGGACCTGGGTCGTGGACACCCCCGGGATCCGTTCCCTGGGTCTGGCCCACGTGCCCGAGGAGGAACTGCTCAACGCGTTCACCGACCTGGTCCCCGCCACTGCAGACTGCCCTCGCGGGTGCCTGCACACGGAGGATTCCCCCGGGTGCGCGCTGGACGCGTGGGTGCACCGCCCGGGGGCCTCCCCGGCGGCCCCGCAGCGGCTCGAATCGCTGCGCAGGTTGCTCGCGGCGTCGCGCGGGCAGACACAGCGGGGGGACAGCGAGAAGCAGCTCGGACAAGCGATAACGTAGACGCATGCGTGCACCCAGCAGTTACACGGACGACCTCCGCCTGGCCCACATCCTCGCGGATTCCGTGGACGGACTGACCATGAAACGGTTCAAGTCCCAGGACCTCACCGTGGAGACCAAACCCGATCTCACACCCGTGACGGACGCGGACCGCGAGGCCGAACAAGTGATCCGCGCGCAACTGGGGCGCGTACGCAACCGGGACGCCGTGATCGGTGAGGAGTTCGGGACCACGGGTTCGGGCGGCCGCCAGTGGGTCATCGACCCGATCGACGGCACCAAGAACTACGTGCGCGGCGTACCCGTGTGGGCCACGCTGATCGGTTTGATCGAGGACGGTGAGGTGGTGTTGGGCGTGGTGTCCGCGCCGGCGCTCAACCGCCGTTGGTGGGCCGCCGCCGGGTCGGGGGCCTTCACGGGGCGCTCACTCTCGCAGGCCACGCGCTTGTCGGTCTCCTCGGTCAACCAGCTCTCGGACGCATCGCTGTCCTACTCGTCCCTGAGCGGATGGCGGGATCTGGGTGTGCGCCAGCAGTTCATCGAGCTCACCGATTCCGTGTGGCGCACGCGGGCCTACGGGGACTTCTGGTCCTACTGTATGGTCGCCGAGGGCGCGGTGGACCTCGCGTGCGAACCCGAACTCAACCTCTACGACATGGCCGCGCTCGTGCCCATCGTCACCGAGGCCGGCGGGCGTTTCACGTCCCTGGCCGGGCAGGACGGTCCCTTCGGGGACAACGCCCTGGCCAGCAACGGTCTCCTGCACGACGCCGCTCTGGACGTCCTCGGTACCGGCGCCCCCCAGGACTGAACGAGCCCGGTGTCACGTGCGTGACACCGGGCTCGTCCGTCTCATCCGAGGGGCGGGATCACCCGCGGGGACCTCAGGAGTTCAAGGAATCGTTGAGGGCGTTCTGCACGCACTCCTGGTACGCGGCGTCGTTTCCGGCCACCGCGAGGTCCATGCAGTCGGCGGCCTGACCGAAGACCCAGGCGAACAGCACGGCCATCAGGATGCCTCCCAGCAGCGCGAGTGCGGAGAGTACGATGCCCACGACCGCGAGCGCCGGGGAACCACGGCGCGACTTACGGATCTTGACCACGCCGATGATGCCGAGGATCAGGCCCACGAGGCCCAGTACACCGCCCAGACCAGCGAGCCAGAACGTGAGGATGCCCAGGATACCGAGCACCAGTGAGGCGATGCCCAGCCCGCGGCCCGGCACCGGAGCGTAGGGGTTGCCGTAGCCGTCCTGGTTGTCGTAACCACCCTGGTTGTACTCGTTCTGGTAGTGGGTGGGGTAACCACCCTGGGTGTCCTGGCCCTGGACGCCGTAACCCTGCTGGGGGTAGCCGCCGGCGCCGTAGCCCTGGTTGCCGTAGCCATGATTACCGTAAGCCTGGCCGCCGTAGGACTGCTGACCGGACTGGCCGTCACCGCCGTACTGGGTGGAGAGACCGTACTGGTTGGACGAGCCGTACTGATCGGACGTGCCGTACTGGCCGGTGGTGCCGTAGCCGCCGGCCTGAGAGGCGTTGTTCCCGTAGCCCTGGCCGCCCTGTTGAGCGGACGGATCGCTGTACTGGCCGTACTCGGGCTGCTGCGTCCCGCCCGCACTCTGAACCCGGTCGTCGGAGTACTGACCGTACTGCGGCTGGTCCCGGTGGGAGGCCGAGGACGAACCCGACTGATCGTTGGACCGCTCACTCATGGAAGCGCCTACCTCTCGGTTTCGATGATGGGTTTCCGGCTCAAGTCTTCCACATCGCACCGGGAATGCCGGGGGACGCCCCAGCCCACCCCGCTCGGGCACGCCCCTTCCGGCCGCCTTGAACCACTGTGCTGCACCACGCACATGTACCGGCCGGTACACGGTTTTATCGCAGTACAGTTGTCCCCGGGGCGCGGGCGTGGGTCCTGGCCCTCGTTCCATGTGCGGACTGCCCAGGCCCGGGCCCACCGCCGCAAGGTGCGGAAGGTCCCTGCCAGGGACCTCCGCCCCCAGGTAAGGTCGGCCCACCTCACCGCACTTCTCCACACCTCACTGCACCGCAGAGATCTCCAGGCGGACACAGTCCGGGTCCCGCTCCCCCGATCCCACGAACACGGTGTGGTTGAGCCACGTACACGGCCCGTCCTCGTCCGCGGTGAGCACGGGGCGCATCGGAAGTACACCCGCTGTGGGTCCATCGGGATCCCCTGGGCGATGGCCCGGGAGTCCTCCGCGCTGGCCACCCGCATCGCACGGTTGCCCACATAGACCGGGTGACCCTCGGCGAGTTCCAGGACGTACTTGGCCTCGAGCCAGGGGATCTCGGTACCAACCACCTGGTAATCGGCTCCCACGGGCAGCACACGCCCGGAGCCGTGGGGACCGGTCACTGCGCCGCCGGTGATCGGTACGACCCTGCGTGTTCCGGCGGCGGTCCGGCCCACGGTCAGGGGTGCGGCCACTTCCACCCGCACGGTGAACGCGTGCCGAAGGACTGGGGACTGTGGGGTCCGTCCTGCCTCCACCCTAGGTCCGAGGACTCCCGCCGGTCGGGCACGCATGCGGACATGGACCTCGGGTCCGCCGGACTCCCGTGCTTGCCCCTCCGAACGCGGACCCCTGGACACAAATATGTCCCGATAACGCACTCGGAGCCATCGGCCGCGTGCTTTTTCGGGACTCAGATGTTCCCGGGCTCAGGCAAACAAAAAGACCCTGAACCATTGGTTCAGGGTCTTCTCACGTCCTGGGACAGGACGACAGTGGAGATGGGGGGAATTGAACCCCCGTCCGATGCAGCATTGTCAGGGCTTCTCCGGGTGCAGTGTGCTTACAGGTTTCTCAGTTCCGGTCATCTCGCACACGAGTGACCGCCGAACTCAGTTACGTAAGAGTCCCACGAACGCCCGTAACCTGCGTCCGCAGCAGTGACCTTCTAGCTGATGGCAGGATCCAGGTCGAAGGTGAACCTGGGCTGCCAGACTGCTGTCGCTACTTACGCAGCGAGAGCGAAGTCAGTGCGCTTGGATTTGGCACTTATTGTTTTACAGAGAGCGTTTACGAGATAACTCTGCGTCCTCGACCCGCTTCCCCTGTCTCAACTCACATCGTCGAAACCGATCATCCCCATATTCATTTTTCAATGAGCTTCCACGTGCCAGCGGATCTCAGTGACTCGCCCGCTCATGGACACATCAGATTACGCCCACCCTAGCCATACCGTCAAATCGGCAGGGGCCGCGGACCGGGCTCCTCGGACCGCGCCGGCTCCACCCGTGCTGCCCTACCCTGGCCCTCCCCCGCGGGATGCCCTAGGGTGTAACGCATGTTCCGATGAGCCGTTCGACCTCCCCGCGCCCGTGGCCGCTGCCCGGCGGGGATCCCGGCTATCCGAGGACACCCATGGCTCATCCCCCGCATTCTCCCGCCACCCCTCATACGGCCGCGCACATCCGCGTGTCCGGCGTCTCCGCCTCCTACGGCTCCCACCGGGTGCTCACGGACATCAGCTTCTCCGTGACCGCGGGTGATCCCACGGGTCTGATCGGAGAGAACGGTTCCGGCAAGAGCACCTTGCTGCGCATCATGGCGGGCCTGCACGCGCCCGACACCGGTGAGGTCCGCGCCGTCGGCCCCGACGATTCGCTGCGCGTGGGCCTGCTGCACCAAGAACCCCCCTTCGCGCCGCACGACACCGTGGCCCAGGCCGTGGAGTCGGCGGTGCGGACCGTGCGGGACGCAGCATCCGTCGTCGACCGCGCAGCTGACGCCCTCGCCCGCGCCCCGGAGGACGAGGGCGCAGCCACCGCGTACGCCGCCGCCCTGGACACTGCCGAACGGATCGGCGCGTGGGACGTGGACACCCGCATCGACGTCACTCTGGGCGGGCTCGGCCTGGGAGGCGTGGGTCGTGACCGGCCCACGGGTGCCCTGTCCGGCGGACAGCGCTCACGGCTGTCTCTGGCCTGGCTGTTGCTCTCCACCCCGGACGTGTTGCTGCTCGACGAACCCACGAACCACCTGGACGACGCCGCCACGGACTTCCTGCGCGCGACCCTGCGGTCGTGGCACGGACCGGTGCTGCTGGCGAGCCATGACCGCGCATTCCTGGACACCGCCGTGACCTCGCTCGTGGACCTGGACCCCGCACCCCGACCGCATGCCGTCACCTCGGACCTCGTGGGTGACGGCACCGGGACGGGCATCGGCGTGACCCGCTTCGGCGGCACCTATTCCCAGTACGTGCTCGCCCGCATGGATGCCCGCGAGCGCTGGGAACGCACGTATCGGGACGAACAGGCGCAACTGAAGAAGCTCCGCGCGGCCGTGCGGGAGCAGCAGACCGTGGGCCACAGCGACCGGTCCCCCAAGACGGAGGGTCGTGCGGCGAAGAAGTTCTACGCGGACCGCAACGCCGCGGTGGTCTCCCGACGGGTCAACGACGCGCGGACCCGCCTGGCCACCGTCGAAAACGAGCAGATCCGCAAGCCACCCCGGGAGCTGTACTTCCAGGGACTCACCGCGGGTTTGTCCGGATCGGAGGCCGCACTGCACCGCACGGGCCCGGTACTGACCGCCTCCGCGGCCGAGGTCGCGGGACGGATGGCACCCGTATCCCTGGCCGTGAGCGCGGGTGAGTCGTGGCTCATCACGGGTTCCAATGGCGTGGGCAAATCCACCCTGCTGAGCCTGTTCGCCCGGCGACTGGAACCCACGCACGGTTCCGTGCACGTCGCACCCGGCGTACGCGTGGGGTTATTGGACCAGGACGCCACACTGCCCGGCGCCGACCCGGAGCGCACGGCGGCCCACATCTACCATGAGCTCGTGGGAGAGAGTCGCGCGGAGACCGTTCCCCTCGGGACGTTCGGCCTGCTGGCCGGGCGGGACGAGAACCGGCGGGTCGGTGAGCTCAGCGTGGGGCAGCGGCGTCGGCTCGCCCTGGCGGTGCTGCTCGCGGACCCGCCGCACGTGTTGTTGCTCGACGAGCCCACCAACCACTTCTCACTCGTGCTCGCCACGCAGCTCGAGGCGGCGGTGCCCGACTACCCGGGGACCGTGCTCGTGGCCTCCCACGATCGCTGGTTGCGCAGGAACTGGACCGGCCGGCACCTCGCACTGGAGGTACCGGCCGGGACGCCGTGAGTCGAAGGGCTCAACCGCGCATGTTGCGGTAGCGCATGGCGCGCTGGGCCTCGCGGTTGTCCTGCTTCTCTCGCAGGGTCTGACGCTTGTCGTACTCGCGCTTGCCGCGGGCCACCGCGATCTCCACCTTCACGCGCTTGCCGTGCACGAAGTACAGGGACAGCGGAATGATGGTGTAACCGGCCTCGCGCGTCTTGCCCGCGATCTTATCCAGCTCGGAGCGGTGCAACAGCAGCTTGCGCCGCCGCCGCGCGGAATGGTTGGTCCACGAGCCCTGCAGATACTCCGGGATGTGGGCGTGTTCGAGCCACAGCTCGCCGCGGTTGTCGAACTGGCAGAACGCGTCCACCAGGGACGCCCGCCCCATGCGCAGCGACTTCACCTCGGTCCCCATGAGCGCTAGTCCGGCCTCGTAGGTGTCGTAGATGTTGTAGTCGTGGCGCGCCTTCTTGTTGTTGGCCACGATCTGGCGGCCGTCATCAGCGTTCTTCTTGGCCATCGGCCTGTTCTTCCTTCACCGGGTCCCGCCGGGGACGACGCCGCTGTCCCGGCCCGGGGTGCGCGGGGCACCTGCCGGGCGGGGCGGCGTCGTCGTGCGGCGTGGAGCCCTTAGTCCTCGTCGTGCTGGCGGGCGTCCGCGCGCCAGCGAATGCCTTCGTCGATGAACGAGTCGATCCCGCCGTCGAACACGGAACTGGGATTGCCCTCTTCGTAGTTGGTGCGCAGATCCTTGACCATTTGGTAGGGGTTGAGCACGTACGAGCGCATCTGGTCACCCCAAGATGCCTTCACGTCCCCCGCCATCTCCTTCTTCTTGGCGTCCGCTTCCTGCTGGCGCAACAGCAGCAAGCGGGACTGCAGCACGCGCAGCGCGGCCGCGCGGTTCTGGATCTGCGACTTCTCGTTCTGCATGGACACCACGATGCCCGTGGGGATGTGGGTCATGCGCACCGCGGAGTCGGTCGTGTTCACGGACTGACCACCGGGACCCGAGGAGCGGAACACGTCCACCTTCAGCTCGGACTCCGGGATCTCAATCGTGTCGTCGGACTCGATGAGCGGGATGACCTCCACCGCGGCGAAGGACGTCTGGCGCCGCCCCTGGTTGTCGAACGGAGAGATCCGCACGAGCCGGTGCGTACCCGCCTCCACGGACAGGGTCCCGAACGCGTAGGGCGCCTTGACCTCGAACGTGGCCGACTTCAGACCCGCCTCTTCCGCGTAGGAGGTGTCCAGGACCTTGGTGGGGTACCCGTGGCGCTCCGCCCAGCGCAGGTACATGCGCATGAGGATCTCCGCGAAGTCCGCGGCGTCCACACCACCGGCGCCCGAGCGGATGGTGACCACGGCCTCGCGTTCGTCGTACTCGCCGGCCAGCAGGGTCTGGATCTCCAGTTCGGACAGCGCCTTGCGGATGGACTCGAGTTCCTCCGCGGCGGCGTCCCGGGTGTCCTGATCGTCCTCCTCCTCCGCGAGTTCCACCATGACCTCGAGGTCGTCGATGCGCCCGGAGATCTTCCTGAGCCGGTCCAGCTTGCTCTGCTGGTGCGAGAGCTGCGAGGTGACCTTCTGGGCCTCGTCCGGGTTGTCCCACAGGTCCGGGGCCGCGGCCTGCTCGGACAGGACGACGATCTGCTTCTTCATGGACTCGACGTCGCTGACCGCCGCCACGGAGTCGTAGGTGGCTCGGAGGGCACGGATTTCTGCAGCGTAGTCAATGGAGGCCATGACACATCACTTTACGTCATGGCCCCCGGGTCCGTGAGTCGGTAGGATTCCCTGCGACCCCACTGCTGAGGAGCCCGCCGATGGAACGCCCCACCGTACTCGCACTCATCCTGGCGGGAGGCAAGGGGTCTCGACTGGGCGCCCTGACCGATTACGTGGTCAAGCCCGCGTTGCCCGTGGGCGGCACGTACCGCTTGATCGACGTGTCCCTGTCCAACCTGGCGCACTCGCACATCCCGGACGTGTGGATGGTGCAGCAGTACCTGCCCCACGACCTCAACGCCTACATGGCCGGCGGTCGCCCGTGGGACCTGGACCGCTCCCACGGCGGGCTGCAGATCCTGCCGCCTTACGAGGGGTCCCACGGCGAGGGTTTCGCGAGCGGCAACTCGGACTCCATCTACCGCCAGAGCACGATCATCCGTGAGGCGGACCCGGATCTGGTCCTCGTGCTCTCCGCGGACCACCTCTACACGATCGATTTCCGGTCCGTGGTGGACACCCACCTGACCAAGCGCGCTGATCTGACCATGGTCACCACCGAAGTCCCCGAGGATCCCTCCCGCTACAGCGTGGTGCGCACCAACGAAGCCGGCCAGGTCATCGAGTTCGCGTACAAGCCCGAGGAGCCCAAGGGCAACCTTGTGGCCGGTGAGATGTTCCTCTTCTCCACGGACGTGCTGCTGTCGGCGCTGGACACCCTGCAGTCCGAACTGGGCGAGCTGGGCGACTACGGCGAGGACCTCATCCCCTACGTCCTGGAACACCACCGGGTGGTCGAGCACCGGCACCTGGGGTACTGGATGGACCTCGGGACCGTCCAGTCCTACTGGACCGCGCAGATGCAGCTGATCGACGGCGACGGCGCGACCCTCGACGATCCCGCATGGCCCATCTGGAGCGGCCAGGTTGCTCCCCCACCCGCGTTCATCACCGACGACGCCGCGGTCTCCCGGTCGTACGTGGCCCCCGGGGCGCGTGTGGCCGGCACCGTGGAACACTCGATCATCGGCCAGAACTGTGTGATCGAGGCCGGGGCCGTGGTGCGCAACTCCGTGCTGCTCGACGACGTGCACGTGGGTCCCACGGTGGAGCTCATCAACGTGGTCGCCGATTCGGGTGCGGACATCACCGGCGGTTCGCAGCGCGGTTCCGCGCAGCACGTCACGGTGATTGACCGCACCGGTACCGTGAGCCAGCGAGAAGCGTTCGACACCTCCGCGGTCCTGCCACGGAACCACGAACAGTACTGATCTCCTCCTTCGAAAGGTCGTCTTGTCATGAGCCGTTCCCGATCCACCCTGGGCCCCGTGCTGCGCCAGGTGCTGCGCTCCACCGTGCGCCGCCAGGCCACCCGCCGCCTCATCGGCGTGGTGCCTCCCGTGGCCGCATACCGCCGGGTGGCCACCGCCCGTCGCTTGCTGCGTATGCTGCGCCGCTGAGTCATGCCCACTGCAATGTGGCGAAGGCACGGCCGGGAATCTCCCGGCCGTGCCTTCGTCATATCGGTGCTTCGTTCAGTGCGGTGCATCACGCGTAGCGTGGCCGTGCTCCTAGCGGTGCGTGGTTCATAGCGACACCTCGCTTGTAGCGGGGCCTCGCTCATGGCGGAGCGTCACTCGTGACGGCACCCGTCATCGGGCCGTTTGGGGCATCGGGCCCAGGCGCAGGATCAGGAGGCCCACGGACACCGAGGGAGCACCGTCGTGCTGGACGACGGCCCAGGAGGTTGCGCGTGCGGTGTCGGTTGTGGTGGTCGGAGCATCGGTCATGGCAGTCCTACTTATCACGGAAAGTCACTCCGCCAGTGACGCGTCAACGGTACACAACACGTCACCTGTGAAACCGCTGGTCAGACGGCAAACCGGGTGAGGTGAATCACCGCTGCATGACGGCTCGCGCGTCCCCCGTGGCGCTGATCGGGACACCCGCCGGGATGAACACGTTGACCACCGGCGGATGCACCACGGCCGAAAGCGTGACCTGGGCGGTCGTCCCGTCCGCCGATCCCGTGGGCGCCGCGAGGGACAGCCCGCTGACATCGTGGAAAGCCCCCACGGTCCCCAGGTAACTCGTGGCCGAGGCGGCCACCGCCCCGTTCGTGAGGATGGGTGTGGGCGGACCCGAACCGGAGCGGTCCACGTTCGTGAACGTGTCCGCGGCGGCCCCCGCCGCCCGATCGGCGAGCGATTGAAGTTGCCGCTCCCCCACGTACACGCTGGTGATCGCCATGACTGTGACCACCAGGAGCAGAGTCACCAGGGCGAAACCGATCATCACGATCGTGGTCTGTCCGGAGTCAGGATCCTCGGGGTTCGCACGATGCGGTTCATCGCGGTCCTGGCTCGTCCCCTGCGCCGGGCACTCGTGTGGCCGCGGCCCGTCGAGGTCGTCGATCTGCGCAGTCGCGATACCGATGAGGGGCCGCATCACGTCGCGGCCGGATAGCATCGCACGCATCATGAGTACCGCCCCGCGATCACGGTGACGTCCGAGGACAGCGTGGCGATCCTGGCTGTGACGAACCCCGGCATCAAGGGGAGTTCCACGGTGACGGTGGCGTGGACCCGGGCCACCGAACCGGGTGTCTCACACGTCCCGTCCGAACAGCTCACCGTGACAGCGAGGTCCCGCGGGTCGAAACCGTGATCCTGGGCCGCGACGGCGGCGACGTCGTGCACCCTTACGCGATTGAGGTCCTTGGCCTCGAGAACGGACACGGCCTGAGCCGCCTGGTCCGCCGCCGCGACCACGGCGAGCGAGCCCGCCTGGACCCGGGCCACCGTGACCACCAGGTACATCACGGGCACGAGCAATAGCAGGCCCAGTCCGATGAACTCCACGATCGCGCTCCCCCGGTCCGGATCGTCCCCGGAACCGCGCCGCGCGAGGACCTCACGAATCCATGTCGACCGCATGCCCACTCACCTCCAGCGCGCGCGGCGGGCCCAGCGTGGCCACGACCGGCAGGGGCGAGACCACACGGATCTCGACCGCCGGCAGTGACCCCACGCTGGTACGGGACACGGAGATGTCCCGCGCATAACTCGTGCCCACGGTGTCGGTGATGATCCCGCGCGTGCGGGCGATGCCGTCCTCGTCGGTGCGGTCCGCGAGGCTCGCGTACCGGGCCCCGGCCGCGGCGGCGTCGATCAGGGTGTTGCGCACGTGCAGCGCGAATCCCACCTGCAGAATGAGGCCGAACAGCACGATCGCGAGCGCGAGGACCATGACGTATTCGGCCACCGCGTTGCCGGCGTCCGGGTCGAGCGCGGGGTCAGAGGCCCGAGACGCGGTTGATGGCATCCTGGAACAGCCCCTCCAAGGCGGGCCGGGCGATCAGCAACAACCCCGCCACCAGCACCGCGGACATGAGCGTAAGCATGACCCAGCCGGGTACGTCCCCCCGATCCGGGTGGTCATTACTCGGTGCGAGCCGAGCGGGCAGGGAGACGGTCAGCAGCCACACGGTGGCCGCATGACAGCGCATCAGGTGTTTCATGATTTTCTCCTTGTGTCGTCAGTGAGTTCGGGAGCCGATCCGTCAGAACCCCAGGTCCAGGACCGCGAGTCCGGGGAACACCGCGAACATCACGCTCAACGGCAGGATGAAGAACACGACCGGGACGAGCATCGCGATCTCTTTCTTGCCGGCGATCTCCATCAGGACCCGTTTGTCGTGGTCCCGCACGTCCTGAGCTTGGGCTCGCAGCACGTCAGCGAGCGGGGTGCCCCGTTCGATGGCGACGACGATGCCGTCCACGAACCTGCCCAGCGCCACGACGTCGGTGCGCGCCGAGAAGTCCTGCAGCGCCGTCGTCAATCCGGACCCGGCGCGCGTCTGGGCGAGCACCGCTCGGAATTCCCCGACCAACTCGCCCTCCGCGACCCGGCACACCCGTTCGAGCGCGCCCACGGTGCTTTCCCCGGCGCCTACCGCGAGCGCCATGAGCTCTGCCACGGCGGGGAACTCGGCGAGCATGCGCTTCTCCCGGCGCTGGATACTGCGGCTCAAGAGGTAGTTACGCAGCCATACACCGGTCCCCGCGCCGAGGACGGCACCCACGGCGAGGATCGCGATGTTCACGTCCGCCCGCAGCACCAGGGCCATTCCGATCACGCTGCCCACGACCGCTCCGGCCACACCGAAGAGCACCTGTTCGGCGCGGTAGTCCATGACATCCTTACGGGAACCGTCCCGCACGAGTCGTCGGGCGAGGACGTCCGCGTTGGAGAACAGGGGCGCTGCGCGCTGAAGGATCCAGTGCATGAGGGCGTTGCCCGCCGCACCCGTCAGGGACTGGCCGCGGGAGCGCCGTGAGCGCCAGGGGTAGTCCCCGAGTCCGGCGGAGAGCTCCGCGGCACGCAGTTGCGGGGCGATCCGGTCCGCGAAGCTGGGCGCTCCCACGGCCTTGGCCGCGGCAAGGATGAGCCACAGTCCCAGCGAGAGGACGAGTCCGAGCACCCCGGACAGCACGGTGAGGTTCATCGCAGCACTCTCCGCTCGGTGGGTAAGGCGCCCAGGCGCAGCATGAGCTGGTACGCCAGCACCGAGATCGCGAGCCCACCCAGGAGCACGGCGGCGCCGGTGGCCGTGTTGTAGGCGCGGACCGCTGCGGGTTGGGTGGCCATGAGCGCGAGGATGAGCCACGGTGCCGCCACGGACAGCCGAGCGGCGTTCACGGTCCAGGACTGCCGGGCTTCCAGTTCACTGCGGGTTCGTTCGTTCTCCCGCAGGAACTCGGACAGGGTGCCCAGCAACTTCCCCAGATCGGTGCCGCCCACCTCGCGGGTCACGCGCAGCGCCTCCACGATGTTGTCCGCCACGGGATCGGCGAGCCGCTGCTTGAGCATGGTCAGCGACCCGTGGAGCTGACCGCTAGCACGGTAGTCGGCCGCGAACTGGGCGAACGCGGGTCGCAGGGGTTCCGGTCCCCGGTACTGCAGTTGCATCAGGGCTTCGGGCAGGCCCATCCCCGCGCGGATCGCGGAGCGCACGTGGTCCACGACGTCGGGCCAGACCTCGCGCAGGACGGCCGTGCGACGTCGTGCGCGCCGTTTGACGAGCCACAGCGGGAGGCACAGTGTCACGAGGAAGACGCACAGGCCGAACACCGCGGCGGACGTCAGCGCCAGGATCAACACCCCCGCCACCAGGGCGAGAAGCAGGCTCAGCCCGATGAACGCCGCGGGTGACAGGCCCGGGAGATCCGCCCGTAACAACAGGGTGGGGAGGTAGCCTGCCCGCGCGTGTTTGGTCCGCGCGGCGGGTGGCCGGGTCCAGCACGACCACCACACGAGGAACACCCCGGTTCCCAGCAGTACTCCGAACAACGCACTCATGGGTCTCGCCGCCCCGTTCGCGACGCGTCGTCCGCGGGCGTGGCGTTGCGGCTGGCATCGTCGGACGCGGTACTCGCCGGAGCGTCGTCGTGAATCAGCGACGCCGGAGAATAACCCGCGCGCGTGAACTTGTGGGCCGAGGGCAGCTCCGAGGCCACCGCGCGCAGGGCACCGTCCTGTAAACGGAAGATCGGGTACGTCTCGATGACGCCGTTCTCCACCCGGTTACCGATGCCCAGGATCTCGGCGACGTACCGGTGACCCGAGGGCGCGCGGTGACAATGGACGACCAGGTCGAAGCACGAGGCCACGGTGGGTACCACGAACGCGCTACTGATGTTCTCGCCCGCGAGCAGCGGCAGGGTGCAGATCTTGGTCACGGCATCGCGGGCAGAATTGGCGTGCAGCGAGCACATCCCCGGCAGCCCGGCATTCAGCGCGATGAGCATGTCCAGGCTCTCGGCCTCGCGCACCTCCCCCACGACCAACCGGTCCGGGCGCATGCGCAGCGCTTCCTTCACGAGCCGGCGCAGCGGGATCTCGCCCGTGCCCTCGAGGTTCGCTTGGCGGCACTGCATGCCGACGACGTCGCGCAGCGCCACCTTCAGCTCGAAGACCTCCTCGACCGTGATCACCCTCTCCCGCGGGCCGATCGCCGCGCACAAGCAGTTGAGCAGGGTGGTCTTCCCGGCCTGGGTGGCCCCCGACACCAGGATGTTCAACCCGGCATCCACCGCCGCATGCAGGAACTGCGCGGCCTGGGTGGTGAGCGAGCCCAACCCCACCAGATCCTCCAGGCGGCGGGCCCGTGCCACGAACTTGCGGATGTTCACCGCCCAATGCGCCCGGGTGACGTCCGGGATCACCACGTGCAACCGGGAACCGTCCGGCAGGGAGGCGTCCACGAACGGGGAACTCAGATCCAGGCGGCGCCCCGACGACTTGAGCATGCGCTCCACGAGGGTGCGCACGTGTGACTCGCTCAGCACGAGACTCGTCAGCTCGGATTCGCCGTCGCGGGCGATGTAGATCTCGGTCGGGCCGTTGATCCAGATCTCCTCGACCTCGGGATCATCCAGGAACGGCTGCAACGGACCGTACCCGGCCACCAGGTCCAGCACCGTCTTACGGGCAGCCTCAAGGTCCTGCACCCGCGGCAACCCCGCACGCGCCGAACGCACGTCGTACTCCGCCACCACAGCGGCCACGATCTGACGGGTGGGCTCCACCTCATGCAACGGATCCAACCCGCTGCGCCGGATCTGCTCACGCACATCCGCCTCGATCAACCCGATCGCGTCCTCGGCGACCCCTACGGCCATGACTCCCCCTGGGATTCCCCCGAACCCGTTACCGGCTGGTCAACTCTGCAGGGAACGCTAGGGGAAATCGCAGCTGATCGACACGACACGGCACCCGGTCTGTGGATAATCCCGCTGACGTGCACCGATGAACCCGGCCATGGGCGTCATGTTTCGACCCACTATGCAACTGCATCGAGTGTGATCGGCATCACGACCAATGGGGCAGGACTCGCTAGTCCGGCCGAGCTGGTCGCCGTGACGTGACTGAGAGACTTGGACCTCTGCAGCACGAGCTCCGTGCGGGGCCAACGGCGCAAGTTGAGAATGAGCGTGCGCTCCGGCCGCCTTACGATGACGCCACCGATGGAAGGAGGGAAGAGTGGCCAAGCACCTGTTTCTGCCTAAGACCCACCCCCTCTCTCGCTTTTCTCGACGAAACAGGCTCGATCTCCCGAGACGGATTCTTCGCTGTCGGCCTTCTCCTTCACCCGGGCCTCCCCGGGTTCTGCGCAGCATGCAGAAGTACCGAGACCGAACCCATGACTACGGCAAGTTCCACCTCACGGATCTCACCCAGGGCGCCCTCAATACTTACGAGGGCTTCGTGGACACCGTCTTGGCCGACAGCGACTTCCGTTTCTTCTGTTGCGTCGCTGCTCGAGATCCTGCCGACCCGGTGGCACGGTTCGCAGATCCGTGGACGGCCTACCTGAAGTTGTTCGAACGGTTACTCATAGGGGCGATCCGACCGGGATAAATAACGTCTCACAGCGGGACTCGCCGGTTCCCGGTCGCCCAAGGCCCTGCTCGCAGACCATGTCGCTCAACGATGTGGTGTGCCCGATTTCTTGACCGAGAGGAAGACTGCGTGCCTCGGCTTGAGGATGTATGACCATGCCTCTCGGCCCGGCATCGCTGGGCCCGATGTCGGGGAGTAAAATGACTATGTACCGGGTGAGGGCCTCTGGCCTATAGCCCGGTATTTTCTTGCTGTGCGGAACCCGGCCCAGCGGCGTTGTACCCGGACGAGTACCCCGACGATGGCGCCTCCACAGGCCGACCCAGCGGCGAGGTGTGGCGGAAGGCGCGCACCGAGCGGCGCTCGCCGTGGGCGGCGTCGGGCTCCCAGGGCTTCTCGGTCTCCGAGATGGCGATGTGCCGGGCGATGCGGGTGAGCTTGACCTCCTCCGCACGGCGGTGCTGCGCTGTGGTGTACTGCGTGACCATGAACAGCACCACGAGCGCGTAGAGCACCAGGTCCGTACCACGGCCGATGCCCAGGAACCGCGCGACGCTCGTGACGAGGTCCGGGACCAGGATCGAGATGGCCGCGAAGACGAAGAACGCGACGGCCGCGAGCCGGCGGATCGCCTGGTGCTTGGCGTTGGCCCCGCCGCGCACGAGCGTGAGCGCACCGTACGCCACGGCGAGGATGAGGACGATCTGGACCACGATGGTCATGTGGGGGCTCCCGCTACTTCACGAACAGTTCGGTCAGGATGTTCACACCGTTGAGCAGAGACTGGCCCTTGCCCTTGGAATACTCCGTGTAGATGATCTCCACCGGGTGCTCGACCCACCGGGGCTGGATCTGCGCGAACTGGTTGACGATCTCGGAGGCGTGGGCCATGCGGTTCTGTTTGAGGTGGATCTTGCCCAGGGTCCCCCGGTCGATGGCCCGCAACCCGTTGTGGGCGTCGGAGAGGTCCATCCCGCTCGTGAACTTGGACACGAACGCCGCGGTGCGCAATACGAAGCGTTTTAGCGGTGAGACCTGCGTGCGGTCGTCCAGGAACCGGGAGCCCAGGACCACCTCGGCCTCACCGGAGCGGATGCGCTGAACCATGTCGTACGCGTCGATCACCCGGTGCTGGCCGTCGGAGTCAAACGTGACCACGCAGTCCATCTCCGGGTCTTGCAAGGCGTACTCGAAACCCGTCTGCAGGGCGGCACCCTGACCGAGGTTGATGGGGTGCTGGACCACCACGGCGCCGGCCTCGCGGCAGATCCGTGCGGAGTCGTCACGGGAGCCGTCGTCCACGCACACCACGTGCGGGAACGTCCGGCGGAGGTTCTCCAGGACCTCCCCCACCACCTGGGCCTCGTTGTACACGGGCATCACAATCCACGCTCGACTCACCCGACCATTGTTCCATAGCGCGACCGAGCCACCGGCGTGCCGGCGCCATCCCAGCAGTGCGTCTGCGGGGATCGTCGCTGGCGTCTCCGACTTCCCCGGCGGGCGGGCGCCGCCCGATTGCACCCTGTGGGGTGTGCACGAGCCCCCGCCAGCCCCGTCCACTAAACTTCCCACGTACCCCGCCCCGTTGACATCTGGAGTCATGGATCCCTTGAGCTGGCCAGAAGCACTTCCCCCGTACGCTCTCGTAGCACTCCTCGTGGTCCTCCCCGGCACGCTGCTCAGCGTGGCCCTGGGGTTGCGGGGGCTCGCCCGATGGGCGTCGGTGGTGCCGCTCTCCGTGGCCGGCTTCTCCGTCTCCGCCGTCATCTTCGGTTTCGCGGGCGTGCCGTGGAACCCACTCACGGCGTCCGCGGCGTTCGTGGTCGCGGCCGTTGTCCTGTGGCTCGTGCTGTGGCCCTCACGACGCCGCCGCACCGGTCCGTGGGCCGGGACCGTCCCGCTGCGGGAACGGATCACTAGCCCCGCCGTGGCCGTGGTGTGCGGTGCGGTGCTGGGGATCGGGATCGTGGTGCAGCGACTGCACCTGATCATGCAGCGCCCCGATGCCATCTCTCAGACCTACGACGCGAACTTCCACTACAACGCGGTGCGCTACATCGAGGACACCGGATCCGCGTCCTCCCTGACCCTGGGTGGGTTGGGCGTCGTGGAACCGAGCTTCTACCCGGCGGCGTGGCACAACACAGTGGCGTTCGTGGCCCAGGTCGCCGACCTGCCCGTGGCGCTCACGGCGAATGCCATGACCATGATCGTGTGCGGCATGGTGTGGGTGCTGGGGAGCCTGTACTTCACCACCCGGCTGCTGGGTTCGCGTCCCGCCGTGGCGGTGGCCACGGGGCTGATGGCATCCAGTTTCCCCGCGTTCCCGTACCTGCTGAGCTTCTACGGCAACCTGTACCCCAACACGCTCTCCATCGCCATGCTGCCCCTGTGGCTGGGTCTGCTCGCGGATGCCCTGGGGTTGTCCCGGGAGCCCTACCTGCGCTCGAAACTCGCCCTGTGGCTGACCCTGCTCGCGGTCACCGGCGCCATGGGTCTCGCCCACCCCTCCACCGTGGTGGTGGGTCTCGCGCTGCTGTGGATCATGCTCGTGACCGCGTGGTGGCGCACGGTGCGCCGGACCCGCCCGTGGTGGATCAAGGTCCTCGGGGCCGTGGGTCTCGTGGCGATGCCCGCGGTGCTGCAGCAGATCTGGTTCGCCGCGCGCGCCTCCCAGACCGCGTCCTCGTGGCGGCCCCACGTCACCGAGGCGCAGGCCCTGGGTGAGGCCCTCGCGACCGTGCACCCGGACGCCCCCCACCTGCCGTGGGTCCTGGTCCTGCTGGTCCTCGTGGGCGCGGGGAGCCTGCTGCGCCACACCTCCCGCTGGGTGGTGGGAGCATGGTTGTTCCTCGTGTGGCTCTACGTCCTGGTGGCCGCCTCGCGGGACTACTCCTTCCGCTACGACTGGACCGGTGTCTGGTACAACGACTCCCACCGGATCCTGGCGTTGATCCCCGTGGTCGCGGTGCCGCTCGCCACCGCGGGTGCCGTGGCGATCCTGCGCTGGATCGTCTCCCACGTGCGCCAGGCCCTCGGTCGGGCCGCGCGCAGCCGCCGGGCCTCCCCCGCCGTGCGGGACACCGCCGCCCGGATCAGGCCCGTGGTGCGTTCCCGCGGCGCGGCCGTGGTGGGCGGGGTGCTCGCCGTGATCGTCGGGTGGCTGCTGATCCAGACGCAACCCATGACCGACATCGTGGAGTACGGCAAGACGGAGTACGCGAGCGGGGTCGACTACCAGTTGCTCACCCCGGAGGAGCTGCAGCTGCTGCACGAGCTGCCCGAGTACGTTCCCCCGGGAGCCACGGTGTACGGCAATCCCCTGACCGGGACCTCCCAGGCCTACTCGGTCGCGGACGTGGACGTGCTGATTCCGCACAACGGCCTGATCGCGGACAAGGACGTCTCCACGATCGTCCACCACCTGGACGAGCTCACGACCGATCCCGCGGTGTGCCCCGCGCTGCGCCGCCACCACGTCCAGTTCGTCCTGGACTTCGGCACGCAACAGGTCAACCCGTTCGCGTACTTCGACACGACCGGCTACTCCGAGCTCACACCCGAGAACGGGTTCGAGTTGATCGCCCAGACCGGTCCCGAGGCCAAGCTGTACGAGATCACCGGTTGCGACTGAGCGGCCCTCCGGCACACGACGACGCCGCCGCGAGACAGGAAATCTCGCGGCGGCGGCGTCGTCCGAAGGTCGGGAAGCGGGGGCGGGCTCAGCCGGCCAGGGGCCCGTCCAGGTCCGGGTCGTACTGGGGCACGAACTCCTCGCCACGCTCGGCGGCCTCGCGTGCCTGCCACTCGCGCTTGCGGCGCTTGTCCTCGAGGGCGCGCGCGAGGCCTTCCGCGTGCTCGCGGCGCACCTCCTCCTCGGGCTGGTTGCGCATGTAGGCGACGGCGCCGTAGACGTTGCCGTCGAAGACCTTGTTGCCGTGGTCCATCACGATCCCGCGTTCGCAGATGTCCATCACGAGGTTGAGGTCGTGGGAGACCACCACGAGGGTCTTGCCCCGGCGCACGAGGTCCTTGATCCGACCGATGCATTTCTTCTGGAACGGCTCGTCCCCCACGGAGAGGATCTCGTCCACCAGGAAGACCTCGGGGTCGGTGTGGATGGCTACGGAGAACGCGAGGCGCAAGTACATGCCGGAGCTGTAGAACTTGACCTCGGTGTCGATGAACTCGGCGATCTCGGAAAAGGCCACGATGTCGTCGAACTTGGCGTCGATCTCCGCCTTGTCCATCCCCAGGATGGCGCCGTTGAGGTAGACGTTGTCGCGGCCCGTGAGATCCGGGTGGAACCCCGCGCCCACCTCGATGAGCCCCGCCACGCGCTCCCGCGTGAGCACCTCCCCCGAGTCCGGGTTCATGACCCCGGAGATCATCTTCAGGGTCGTGGACTTGCCCGAACCGTTGAAGCCCAGCAGGGCCACGGTCTCACCGTCGTAGACGTCGAACGAGACGTCGTTGAGTGCCGTGAACTTGGCCGTGAGGTCCCCCTTGCGGCCCTTCACGAGCCACACGAAGGCCTCCTTCATGGAGCGGGTGTGGCGCAGCACGAACTCCTTGGTCATGTGCCTGACCCGGATGGCGACGTCCGCCTCGGTGCGCCCGGGGGTGTGCGGGGTGACTGAACTAGACATGATTCACAGCTCCTGCGCGAAGTTGCCCTCTTGGGACCGGAAGAGCCGGTCCGCGATCACGAAGAGGATCAGGCTGGTGACGATGGCCAACGGGGTCCAGCCCGTCATCAGGTGGGGCGGGACGTGCCAGATCTGCGGGTTATCCGTGGTGGGGAACCAGAACCCGTAGTGGAACAGTTCCACGGCCACCGTGAGGGGGTTGACCATGTAGACGTAGTACACCCAGTCCCACAGCTTCTCCCGCACCATGGTCCACATGTAGAGCACGGGCGAGGCCCACGTGGAGACCATGACGATCAGGTCCACGATGTTCTCCGCGTCCCGGAAGAACACGTTGAACGTGGTGAACAACATGCCCAGGGCCAGGGAGAACAGGGCGATGATCAGCGTCCCCACGACCACGGCCAGCAATTGTTTGAGGCCCGGGCGCCACCCGGTCACGAGACACGCGAGCAGCAGGATGGCCAATTGCGGGACGAAGTGGATGAACGCGACCAGCAGGTTGGACACCGGGAACAACTGCCGTGGCAGGTAGATCTTCTTGAGCAGACCGCCGTTGGCCACCACCGAACGCGATGCGTTGCCGAAGACCTCACCGAACAGGTTCATCACCACGATCCCGGAGAACAGGTAGACCGCGAAGTTCTCGATCCCCCGGTTCAGGTCCAGGAACACGCCCATGGCGATGTAGAACACCAGGAACTGCACGCCCGGCTTGAGGTAGGACCACAACAGACCCAGCACCGTGCCGCGGTACCTGATCTGGATCTCCTTGTCCACGATCAGCTTGAGCAGGAACCTGTTGGCGAACACGTCCCGCAGGCCGCGGTCCTGCCCCGGAGGCCGCAACTGCGTCGCGGGGGGTTGCATTTCCATCTGCCGTCCTTTCCTCGCACGGGCCGTTGTGCGCCGTGACCGGATACACGCCGACGCCGCACGCGGAAGTCTGCGTGCGGCGTCGTGCAGGGGCCAAATTACTGTGCGGGGCCGTTCTCCGCAAAAGTCCGCGCCCACGCGTCCACCGAGGTGATCTCCGGGAGGGCGGCGCGGTACTGCTCGCTCAGCGCGTCCCACCGGGAGAGCAACTCGGCGTGGAGCTTGACGCTCTCCACCATGAGCTCACGGACCTGAGCGGGATCCCGGCGGTACCAGGACGCCCCGGTGCCGTCCGCGTTGGAGACGATCGCCGAGTCCAGGGACGCCAGGTAGGACCAGTGGCTGTCCATGTGCGCCACGCTGGCCTCCGGGTACTCCTTGGCCATGTCCCGCACGGGGCGCAGCGTCTGCTTCAGCACGGTGCGCACCGCCCACGGGATCAGCTGCGCCTTGGTCGGAGACTTGGGAGCCCCCATGGTGCGCGGGGGCTTCTTGCGCCGGACCGGCGGCAGAGTGGCCGGGTCCTTGACCACGCGCGCGTCCGAGTACTCGTCCTTCATGGCGCGGATCTCGGGCATGCGGGTGGGCAGCATGGCGTGCAGCCCGTCCGGGCCGTCCAGGACGTCCTGGATCGCGAGCAACACGGACTTGGCCGGGTAGTACTGCATGGACACCACGTGCTTGGTATCCGTGGTCAGGGACTCGCGCAGCATCCGCCCACCCTTGGCGAACGGCGAGTGCAGCAGGGCCGCGATCAGGCGGTTGCGTTCGTGGAAGTACGCCTGCCAGTCCACGGCGTCGTCCTTGTCCGCCCACGACACGTGCCACACGGCCGCACCCGGCAGGGAGATGGTCGGGTAGCCGGCGGCCTTGGCGCGCAGCGAGTACTCGGAGTCGTCCCACTTGATGAACACGGGTAGGGACAGCCCGATGTCCTCGAGGACCACGCGCGGGATCAAACACATCCACCAGCCGTTGTAGTCGGCGTCCCAGCGCCGGTGCAGCTGGGGGCGCGAACGCAGACCGCGCTCGGCGAAGTCCACGCCACCCAGGCCGTCGATGGGACCCCACAAGAACCGGTAGGGGTTCACGACCTCCGCGTACGCGTTGAGCAGGGGCTTGTTGTACATGTCGAACATGTGCCCGCCCACGATGGACGGGGTGTGGCACATGTCCGCGAACGCGGTCGCCCGCAGCACGCCCTCGGACTCGAGCAGGATGTCGTCGTCCAGGATCAGGACGTAGTCGGACTTCTCCACGCCGTTCGGGGTGTCCCGGCCGCGCACGACCTCGTACATGTTCCGGGCGAAACCACCGGAACCGCCCATGTTCCCCTGCCGGATCATCCGCAGCTTCCCGCGCATGGCCTTCTCGGCCTGCGGGAAATCGGGTTCGTCCTGGACCAGCTTGTTACCCTGGTCCACGATGATCAGCTCGTCGAGGACCTCGTCCAGGCCGTCCGCCTCGGCAATGGTCTTGATCGTGTTGACGCAGTAGTCCGGGCGGTTGAACGTCGTCACACCCAGGGTCACCCGACCCACCGGGCGGCCATGGGACGGCACGAGCCAGGACGCCGCGTCCAGGACCATGCCCTCCTCGTCCGCGATCAGGTCGAACCAGTACCAGCCACCGTCACCGAACGGGGCCAGCGTGAGCTCGAACTCGCACGTGGTGCTCCCGCTGACCCGACGGTCCTCGACGCGCTGCGCGACCCCGCGAGCATTCGTGCGGTACACGATGAGCGATCCGGCACCCGTAGTGCGCACACGCAGCACCACGGACTCGGCCACGGTCCAGCGGCGCCAGTAGGACGCCGGGAACGCGTTGAAGTAGGAGCCGAACGAGACGCGTCGCCCGGCCCGGATCCGCACCGAACGGCGCGAGAGGATGTCGTCCGGGTGCTGGTTGGCGGTGTCGGCGCCGGCCGAGGACGGGCCGTCCCGGTTGATGGGACCGTCGATGTACAGCGGCAGGGCGTCCAAGTCCTTGTTCGCGGGGAACACGACCCGGGCTACCTCCCGCAGGTCCTTCGCCGTGCTGGGCTCCGTGTTGATCTTGGCCAGGTACTCCTGGTCATCCGGGGTCTGCGGTTCGGGCTGGCTGGCCTGTTCCACGCGTTCGCTGCTCACTCGTCCACTCCTCCGCTGCTCAGGGGCGCACCGGAGGTGAAATGCGGTGCGATCTTGTTGTCCACCATGGACAATGCCGAGCCGATGGCCATGTGCATGTCCAGGTACTTGTAGGTGCCTAGGCGGCCGCCGAACAACACCGACGACTCCTCCTTGGCCAGATCCCGGTACGCGAGCAGCTTCTCGCGGTCCGCCTGCGTGTTCACGGGGTAGTAGGGCTCGTCACCCTTCTCGGCGAAACGCGAGAACTCTCGCATGATCACGGTCGCGTCCTTGGTGTAATCACGCTCCGGGTGGAAGTGGCGGAACTCGTGGATGCGCGTGAACGGGACGTCCTCGTCCGGGTAGTTCATCACCGAGGTGCCCTGGAAGTCCTCGATGTCCAGGACCTCCTCCTCCAGATCGATCGTGCGCCACGAGAGGTCGCCCTGGGCGTAGTCGAAGTACCGGTCCACCGGGCCCGTGTAGACCACGGGGACCTGGCCCACCACGTTCGACTTGGAGAACTCCTGGGAGTCGTCGAAGAAGTCGGTGTCCAGGCGCACGTCGATGTTCGGATGGTCCGCCATGCGCTCGAGCCACGCGGTGTACCCGTCCACGGGCAGGCCCTCGTGGGTGTCGTTGAAGTAGCGGTTGTCGTACGTGTAGCGCACGGGCAGCCGGGAGATGATGGACGCGGGCAGGTCCTTCGGATCGGTCTGCCACTGCTTGCCGGTGTAGTGCTTGATGAACGCCTCGTACAGCGGGCGCCCGATCAGCTGGATGCCCTTGTCGTTGAGGTTCTGCGGATCCGTGCCCGCCAGTTCACCGGCCTGCTCGCGGATCAGATCGCGCGCCTCCCCCGGGGAGTACGCCGCGCGGAAGAACTGGTTGATCGTGCCCAGGTTGATGGGCATGGGGAACACCTCCCCCTTGTGCCGGGTGTACACCCGGTGCACGTAGTTCGTGAACGCGGTGAAGCGGTTCACGTACTCCCACACGCGCTCGTTCGAGGTGTGGAACAGGTGGGCCCCGTAGCGGTGCACCTCGATCCCGGTCCGCTCCTCGTTCTCGCTGTAGGCGTTGCCGCCCAGGTGGGAACGCCGGTCGATCATGGTGACCCTCAGACCCATTTCTCGCGCCGCTCGTTCCGCCACGGTCAAACCGAACAGACCCGAGCCCACGACCACCAGATCAGTGTTCATGTGTTTCTCCTAGCATCTTCCGCGATTCATGCACGGACATCGTCTGGCCTAAAAATACCGGACACCACCCCGTGCGCCCTGTGTGACCCACGCAGCGCCGCGCCTCGTGAGCGCCGTCACACGGCGGCGTCGTGCGCGGGGTGCGACGCCGCTCGGCCGCTTCGGCGACGGCGCCGCAGCTCCGAGCACGGCGGGGTTCACGCACCGCCGCACCGGGATGACAGCGCGGCGCGCGCTCCGCGTTCAGCGGGCGTCCCGGGTGAAGCCGCTGAGCACCCACGCGGCGGCGGCTCGCCCCGACGCCGCGAGCGACGCGTTCTCGCGGGCCCACGTCCGACGGCGCTCACGCGCGCCCTCGCGCTCACCCGAGCGGGCGTCGTCGAGCGCGCGTTCCATGGCGTCCGCGACCGCCTCGGGGGTGAACTCCACGGGCGTTCCCAACCGGTTCTCGGACACGAGGCGGGCACCCGCGCCCACCCCGGCGTAGATGGACGGTGTGCCGCACGCGGCGGCCGCGTAGAGCTTGGTGGGCTTGGAGAAGTCGTACCCGGTGTGCGGGATGACGGAGGCGAGGGCGGCCACGGCACCCCGCAGGAACGCCGCGGTGCGCGCCGGGGGCTGCACGCCGTGGAACACGACGTTGTCCGGGGCCAGCCGCGCGGCGACCCCCTGGACGCGGGTGAGGTCCGACCCGCGCCCCAGGACGTGCAGGGTCACCCCGGGGTGGCGCGGCAGGATCCGGGCGAGCGCCTCGATGAAGATGTCCATACCCTGCCATTCGGACACGGACCCCGCGTACACGAAATACGGTCCGTCCCACGGTTCGGCGGGGCCGTCCGCGGTGAAGGTGTCGGTGTCGATCCCGTTCTCGGCGAGGAACATCTTGTCCCGCCCGACCCCGGTCACGCGGCGCAGTTCCTCGCCCATCGACTCGGACACCGTGATCACACCGCCGGCGCGCCGGGCGGACACGGTCTCCGCGACGCGCATCAGCTGCGTCACCACCGAGGGGACGTCCATGTTCAGGGTCGCGGAGGTCCACACGTCCGGGTTGTACCAGATGTACGGACGACGCCGCAGTGCACTCGACAGCCACACCGCGAGTCCCGTGGTGGGGGGTGGTTCGCTCACCACGATGTCCGCGTCCATGGTGAGGAGGCGGGCGAAGGCCTGGACGTCGAAACTCAGGTACTGGGCCACACCGCGGACGTAATCCTCGCTGTCCCGCAGAACGGGGACCCGCACGATGCGGTACGGCTCGTCCACCGTGGCCGCAGCCATGGCGCGGGGCGGGTTCGTGGTCAGGACCGTGACGTCGGCCCCCTCGGCGGCGAAGCCCCTGGCCAGGGCGGCCAGACGGAAGGACGCGGCCGCCGGTTCGGGGAGGAAGATTCGGCTGACGATGACAACCTTGCGGGGTCTCATGGCCTTTACTGTCTCATGATTCACGCCCCAATCCGGACCGCGTCCACGGCGCGTGCATGGGCGTTCGGTGGGAAGATCGGCCCGCGGTGAGCCCACTGCACGAGCGAGCCCTTGTACTCCCCCGCGCCGCGCGGATCCACACGGCGGGACGTGTCCTCGCCGCGGGCGGTCACCGGCGGGTGAAGTGCTGTCATGCAGTTGAGTCTCCGGATCACGTGGGCCGGTTCTGGCGTGGTCCACACCGCGCACCTCACCGCCGCATCGGGTGCGCGCGGGGCGGACCTGCGCGCCGAACTCGCCCGACTCCTGGGGACGCCGTGCACCGCCGTGGTCTCGGGCGTCGATCTCGCGGCCGCGCGCGTGGGCACCCCGCCCCTGACGGATGGTGCCACGGTGGTCCTGACCCCGGAGGCACGGACCCTCGACGACGCGGACGTGCCGGCCGGGCCCGCTCAGGCCTCGACGCCGGGTCCCCCATCCCCGGTCGAGCCGCTCGCGGATCCACAGGAGACCGCGTATCTCGTGGCCGTGGAGGGCGTCGGGGTGGGAACGCGCCTCCCGCTGGCCCGCGGAACGCATCAGCTCGGCCTCACGCCCCACGAGCCACGATTGCTCCCCGCGTCGCAGCTACGGAAAGATCCCGCCCACCCGACCCTGATCATGGATGACGTGGGCCTGCGGGTGCTCCCGGGAGGCGCAGCACTGCGGCACGGCGACCGGGTCCGCGTGCGGGCGGACGGTCGCGCGTGCACCCTGCGGGTCTCGTTCCCCCCGGCGCACACCGAGGACCTGGCCTGGCCGGATCCGGCGGTGCCCCCGGCAGGATTCACCGCCCAGGAGGCGGATCCGGCCCACCCCTTGCGTGTGGACTCCCCCGCGGTCGGGAAGTCCCGGATCGCCCTGATCACGGGTCTGCTCCCCCTCCTGGCCGGGATCGGTATCGCGGTGGTCACCCACTGGTGGTTCTTCCTGGTCTTCAGTGCCCTTGGTGCGGTCACGTCCGCGGTGGGTTGGTTCGGCGAGTGCGGCGCGCGGCGCGATCATCGACGTCGCCTGGCCGCGGCACTCCAACGGGACCTGCGCCGCTGTGAGAAGGCGGCGCCGTCGGCTGCGGAGATCGTGGCGCGCGGCCGGGCGGTGCGCAGCCCGTCCCGGAGTGACGGCGGCGGACCCCGCCCGGCCACCGCACTGTCCCATGACGCGACAACGCCCGGACGGATCGGCGCCCCTGCTGAGCGGACACGTCGGTGGGTCCGGCTGGGTCACGCGGCACGGTCCGCGCACATCGTCGGTGACCGTGCGACGGCGCCTCGCGCGGCATTCCACTCCCACGCTCCCGTGTTACTGGATCTGGCGGGGATCGGCAGCCTGACCCTGGTTCTCGACCGGGAACGCGCGGAGGGTGTTCTCCATGCCCTGGCCGTGCAGTTGTTCACGGGGCCCGCGGCGCTCGCCGCATTGCGCGTGTCCCCGGGCATCACGTGGCGCCCGCCCGTGGCCCACGATCTGCTCGCAGCACCCCGCGAGAATCCCACGGCCTCTTCACCGGACCGGGACGTCGCGTTGGAGGTCGTGACACCGGCGTGGGCCGCCACCGCGCCGGCCACGCCCGGGACGCTTCGCATCATCATGACGGCAGACCCGGAGGGTGCCCCCGGGGACACCGTCGTCACCGCGGGACCGGACGGCCTGCGGCTCAGCAGCCGAGTGGTCCATGCCGTTCCGGGGCTTGCGGAGACCGGGCTCGGGACGCACCTCGCGTTCACGCCGGACACCGTGACCTTCGACACCGCAGAGGCGGCGATCCGCGCGTGGCGACGAGCCGCGGGAGGCGCTCACGGTGGGCCACTGCCTCGCCGCGTGGGCTCGCACGAGCTGGTGGCCGCGCACCTCGGTCCGACCTCCACCTCGCTCGTCGGCACGTGCCGTGGCGGGTCCGCCGCTCGTCCCCAGCCCGCGACGTCGAACGCAGCGCTGGCCGCGGTGTTCGGCGTGTCATCCGCGGGGCCGGAGGACGTCCGGCTCGACGACGAGAACCCGCACCTGCTCGTCGCGGGCACCACGGGATGCGGGAAGTCGGAAGTGCTGCGCACCCTCGTCACGGGGCTCGCACACGCATTCCCACCCGAGCGCCTGGAATTCGTGTTCATCGACTTCAAGGGCGGGGCGGCCCTGGCCCCACTGACGGGGCTACCGCACGTCACGACCCTGCTCACGGACCTGGGACCCGACGAGGTCCGCCGCGCCCTGGCCTTCCTACGCTCCGAGGTGCAGCGCCGCGAGCGGGTCCTGTGCTCCCTCGGGCTCAATGATATGGCGCAGCTGCTGTGCGCCGCGAGCAGTGCACTTCCCCTACGGGAGCTCGTGGTCGTGGTGGACGAGGCCAGGATGCTCACGGATGCCTTCCCGGATGCGGGGCAACAGCTCGCGGTAATTGCCGCGGTGGGCCGTTCCCTCGGTGTGCACCTCGTGCTCGCGACCCAGCGTCCCCAGGGTGCATTGAGCGCGGACGTGCGCGCCAACATCACCCAGGCACTGTGTCTGCGGGTGCGCAGTGATCAGGAGTCGATGGACGTACTCGGAACCGCCGCGGCGGCCCGCATCGCCCCGGGCATCCCGGGCCGCGGGTTCCTGGACCGCGGGGACGGCCCGCCCGTGGAGGTGCAGGCGGCGGTCCTGACCCGCATGATCCCACCGCGACCCGAGCCCCTGGTGCTTCGTTTCGATCCCGGACCCCTTCCGAGCCCGCCCGCCGCGGGAACCGGGCACGTCCGCCTCACCGCGTCCTCGGAGCGGGAAGCCGGGGTCACGGCCGCGGTGCGCGACGTCTCCCGTGCCTGGCACGGGTATCCGCCGCCCACCTCCACTGATATGGCATCGTCTCGCGTTCCCGCCGACGCCGCTGTCCCACCGCCCCTGCCCCGCCACGTGCCCGCGGTGCGCACCGACGGTGACGAGGTGGATCTGGGTGCCGCGGAGAATCCGGCGGCCCACTGGTGCGGGCGGGTCTCGTGGCACCCGTGGCAGGACGGGCCGCTGTTGCTGATCGGACGCCCCGAGGCCACGCGCAAGGGACTGCGCGATGTGCTGCGGCGCTGCGCCCACATCCGGATCCCGACCGCCACGGACGAGGCACACACGGGGGTGGCGGTGTACGTCCTCACCGCCTCGGGCCAGCCCGTGGAGGGGCTCACCACGGCGGACGGTCGGCCCCTGCACCCCGCTGTCCGCGGCTGTGCCCGTGCGGACCAGCCCGGGGACGTGGCCCACCTGGTGCGACAACTCCATGAGGGGCTCGAGCACGCGTCCACCGTTCCCAGGGATCTCCCGTCACGCGCCGTCCTCGCCGTGGACGACTGGGATCGCTGTTGCCAGGTCCTGCGTGCGAGCACGTGGGCGCATCTGGAGGACGAGCTGGTGTCTCTCATGGCCACGGGTGCGTCCGGCGGGCTGTCCTGCGTGGTCGCGGGGGATCGCGCGCTGGTTGCGGGACGCGCTTCCCACCTCGGCTCCAACCGCTTGTACTTCCCACAAGGACAGAGCAACGATGCCCTCGTGCAGTGGCCCCGCCTGCCCCCGTTCACGCCGCATCCCGAGCGAGCCGCCCTCGCGGGCCCGATGGCCGCCCGCTGCACGCCGTGGGGCGTGGAGGATTCTTCGGGGCACCTCGCGGTCGTCCAGCTCGCCAGGTGGCTCGGACCCGACGCGCCCGCGGTCGCCCACAGTGCCCCGCCCGGACCCACCGTGCCCACGGGCCTCCGGGATGCCCGGCTCGTTCCGCCACGGCCCGATGAACCTGCGGGTGCACTCGCCGCCGCGTCCCAGGATTCCCCGGACGCACGGCGCACCGACGGCCCGACGCACCGGCCGGCGAACCCGTGGCCCACGTCCTTCCCCTTGCCCACCGTGTGGCATGTCCCCGATCGGCCCGTGGCCGGCTTGGTGCTGGGTGTCACGCGGGACGGGCAATGCGCCGTTCACCCGTGGGGTCCCGGTTCGACCCTGATCGTCGCCGGCCCGGCGCGGTCGGGGCGATCCACGTTCCTTGACACCGCCCGTTCCGGGTTGGCTGCACGCGCATCCGGAGACGGCGGGCCTGGACATCTCGTATTCGCCGGCTCCCCCAGCACCGCAGCCGAGGCCGAGGAGCTCCTGCACGCCGCCAGGTCAGCTGATCGGTCGGCCACGATCGTGATCGACGACGCGGACCACCTCACCTCCGATGTCCTCCGGGCACTGGCCACCGCGTGGTCCGCGCATGCTGCCCCGGTCGAGTCCCACCAGGCGGCGGACAGCTCAGCCATCGCCTCGGCCCAGCCCGGGGCACGAATGATCGTGGGCGTGCGCCTCACGGATGCGCTCGCGGGGACCTTTCCCCCGCTACTCGCGTGGCGACAGCACGCGGACACGCTCCTGGTGCGTCCACGGCGGGTGTTCGACGGTGACGTGTTCGGCGTGTCCCTCACGGGCCTTGCGCTGGGCGGGCCGCCCGGCCGCGCGGTCTGGGTGCACCGCGGCCTCGCGGAACCGGTGCAGCTGCCCGCGCCCGCGCAGGCGGTCACTGGGTGAGAGGTACGACGACGCTCGGCCCCGTTCGGCGGGCCACGCCCCGCAACCGTCCGGTCACCCGGGGGCCGTTGCGGTGGACGCCATCACTGCCGGCTCGCGCGAGCATCGGTGCCTGAGGTCCCGGCGTGCTCCGCGGGAGGTCCCGCGAGGTCAGCGAGCGACGTCGTCGTGGGTGCGATGCATCCAGGCGACGGTGCGCGGTGCGAACAAGCACAGGACGGTGACCACCGCGATCGCCGCGACCACGATCCCCCAGAAGCCCACGGTGAGCTGCAGGAAGGACAGTCCGACGATCAACAAGAACGCCTGAGACACCAGGACCGCGGCGCGCGGCCAGCGTAAACCTCGCCAGGTCCCGCGGGCCGCCGCGCCGAGCCACAACGCACCCGCGGCGAGCACCACGGTCGCGAAGATGATCCCCGCGATGGGTAGGACATGCACGGAGAACAGGGAGACGACCAGGCCCACGGCAACCGCGAGCAATGCCGCACCCTCCAACGCCACCAGCACGGTGATCACGGATGCAGTCCAGGGCCGGGAGCTCGCGGCTCCGGGGGCGGTACGACGATCCGGGGCGGCCATGCGGAAAACCTTTCGGCGGGAACGGGAGCACTCCCACTGTAGTGACCGCATCGGCCCGCGGTCGGTGACGGATGCCGGGAACCTGTCCCGTCCGCTGATGCCGGAGGCCGATGCCACCGGTCGGTGCCGACGGCTCATTCGGGAAACCGGTCCTAACACTCGGTCCCGGCCACCGATGCCGGCCGTCGGCCGCGCGGGCAGCGGCCCGAGCAACCGGTCCCACGGGTCCGTCTCATCGGTGGGTCCCAGCCGCCGGTACAGGGGCCGGCCTCGCGCACGGACATCCGGCGGCAATCGTTGCGAGGGGCGCCTTGGGATGTGATATAGCGCTCACACCCTTGTTTACTGTGTGTTTACGTGGGAAAATAATGGGCAGAATCCCCAGGGCCCGACATTCACGGGCCTTTTCTGTGTGTCATTCCCCCCGGAAATCCGCGACGCGGCTCGCTGCCGCATTGCTTGGGATGCGCACGGGCCCGCACCCACGAACCCGAAAGGAGCCGTGCCGTCATGGATTGGCGTAGTCGCGCAGCTTGCCTCGAAAAGGATCCCGAACTGTTCTTCCCGGTGGGCAACACCGGCCCCGCCCTATTGCAGATCGAGGAAGCCAAGGCCGTGTGCCGCACGTGCGAGGTCATGGACACGTGCCTGCAGTGGGCCCTCGAATCCGGTCAGGACGCCGGTGTGTGGGGCGGTATGAGTGAGGACGAACGGCGTGCGTTGAAGCGCCGCGCCGCCCGCGCCCGCCGCGCCTCCTGAGTCCGTTCCCCACGGCGGCC
>NZ_DDIY01000015.1:98416-138145 GCF_002338785.1 Kocuria sp. UBA1838
GCGGCCGGCTGGGCGTGTCAGGAGCGCCCGGACGTCGCCCGCGGGAACCGGGCGGTGATGATCACGCTCGTCCCACCCCCGTCAGCGGGTTGCCACCGGATGCCGCCCTGCAGCTCACCGGCCACGAGCGTGCGCACGATCTGCATCCCGAGTCCCTCGCCCTCCGCGGGTGGGCGGTAGGCGTCCACACCGGATTCCTCGATCACGGCGTCCCCCATGCCGCGCCCGTCGTCGTTGATCGCGATCTCGACGACGCGGTACCTCTCCCCCGCGTCCGTGACCTCGTCCTGCCGGTGCGTCACCGCGAGCTCCACGGTGCCGTCCCGGTCCTTGAGCCCATGCTCCACGGCGTTGGCCACGATCTCGTTGACCACGAGGGCCACGGACGTCGCACTCTTGGACGGCAACCGCCCGAACCGGCCGCTGACCCGGGTGCGCACGTGCTGGCCCGCGGAGGCGGTCTCCACCGCGAGTTTGACCTGGTGGCGGATGAGGTCGTCGAAGTCCACGTCCTCCGAGATCTCGTGGGACAGGGACTCGTGCACGCGCGCGATCGCACTCACGCGCCGCATGGCCTGCTGCAGGCCGTTGCGTCCCTCGTCGGAATGCATGCGCCGGGACTGCAGGCGCAGGAGGGCGGAGACCGTCTGCAGGTTGTTCTTGACCCGGTGGTGGATCTCCCGGATCGTCGCGTCCTTGGACACGAGCTGCAGGTCGCGGCGCCGCAGTTCCGTGACGTCCCGGCACAGCAACAGCGCCCCGGTGCGTTCCGGGCCCTCCCGCAGCGGGATCGCACGCAGCGTGGCGGAGGCCTTGCCGGTGGCCAGTTCCGCGCGCCACGGCATGGTCCCCGCGAGCACGGGCGCCAGGGTCTCGTCCACGCCCGGGGCGGTCAGGGGCAACTGGCGTGCCACGTGCAACAGGTTCTGCCCCGTGATGTCCCCCGCCAGACCCAGCCGCCGGAACGTGGACAGACCGCTGGGGGAACAGAACTCGACGGTCCCCTCGGCGTTGAGCCGCATCATGCCGTCGCCCACGCGCGGGGCGCCCCGGCGGGAATCGGTGCGCACCGCGAAATCCGGCCACGTCCCCTGGTTCGCCATGCGCAGCAGGGCCGAAGCCAGCTCGTGGTACACGAGTTCCATGCGGGACGGCAAGCGGTCGTGCTGGGGGTCCGCGGTGAGACTGAGGACGGCGATCGTGCGGTTGTTGCGCACGAGCGGCACGAGGGTGACCGACCGCGACGCGAGGCTCGACCACTCGGACGGACCGGCCCGTTCGATCCGCCGGTCCACCCACGCCCTGCGCAGGGTGAACGCAGCCTCGCCACCCACGACCTCCCCCACCATGTCTTTCTGGTAAGCGGTGGGTCCCGTGGTGGGCCGGGCGTGCGCCAAGACGAGGAACTCGCTGCCCTCACCCGGGATCGGATCCCCCGTGGGGCTCTCGGCGGCGGGGATCACGTCCGCGGGGAAGCACAACAGCAGGTCCCCGAAGCCCAGGTCCGCGACCATCTGCCAGTCCCCCACGAGCAGGTGCAGCCACTCGGCGTCCCCGGCGTCGAAGTCCGGGACAGATCGCAACGGATCCGTGAAGGCCATGGAACGCTCGCTTTCCGATGCTCAACCGCGGCGCAACCACGCGCCCATCCGACGCCCCAGCCTAGTCCCCGCCGGGCCCGCTCCCGCGCCCACGGGTTCTGCCGCGCCCTCGTGTGCATCGGGCTCACGCATCCGCCGCACGAGCTCCGCGAGCCCACTCATCTCGTGACGTAGCGTGCTGCGTGGCGCTGTCTCCGAGAGCACAGCACCGGCGAGCAGGGCGTCGTCGCACGCTTTGGCGTCCCACGAGAGGGTGTGGGCCACGGGGTGCCCGGGCGAGAAGCGCTCCCAGGCCTCCCGCACGGACTCGGCCGCGGAGCGACCGGTGGCGGCGGCGCGCAGTTTGTTCATGACGACGACGATCCGCGCGTCCGGTGCCGCGTCCAACAGGTCCGGCAGAGCCTTGACGAGCCGCGGTACGCCGAGGGTGTCCGCTGCGCCGAGTGCTATCACCACGTCCGCGGCCGCGACCGCGGTCAGCGTCCCGGCGTTGCGCCGCGGGGCCATGAAGTCGGAACTGATCTCCTCGTCGGACTCGAGGCCGGAGGCGGTGTCCACGACCACGGTGTCGTAGTCCTTCCGGGCACGGTCGAGCACGAGGTCCAGGGCGGAACCCCGGATCTCGGGCCAGCGGTCGTAGCGGGTGATCCCGGTCAGGACGTCCAGCGAGGCGCCCGCGACGGACACCGTGCTCGCGCAGCGTCCCAATCCCTCCCGGTCCAGCCGCGCCTGGTCGGCGAGCCGGCACGCCTGCGCCAGCCCCGCGGCTTCGTCCAGCATCCCGAGGCTCGCCGCGACCGAGGCGGCGTAGGTGTCCGCGTCTACGAGCAGCACACGCCGCCCGAGCAGGGCAAGTTCGGCGGCGAGATTGAGCGAGGTGACCGTGCGGCCGGGCGCTCCCATCGGTCCCCACACGGCGATCACCCGGCAGGCTTCGGCATGGTCGAGGGCGTCTGAGTCATCGAGGTCGTGCGCCGTCGCGGGATCGCCGGATGACCCACCGGGTACGGCAGCCCCCGAGCCGAGTCCGGCGGCGTCGGGGCCGATGTGCCCTTCCCCATGGGTGCTGTCCGGGGAGGATGCGGAATTCGCGACTGCTCGGCCCGCGGCTCGCCCGGCTGCTCCTTCGCGCGACGCCGGCCCGTCCGCGGGTGCATCAGTCGCCGCCGCGCTGTTCGATACCGCTGCTTTCGATGCCATTCCCTTTGACGACGTTCCTCTCGACGCCGCTTCACGCTCGGGTGCCGGGCGTTCGCCCGGCGCCGCAGCGCCGTCGTCCCGCACCGACGACGGCGAGCGTGCGGGACCGAGCATCGCGCGGGTGATGATCCGGGCAAGCTCCTCCCCGGTGGCGTCCGGGGGCACGCTGCCGACACCCAGACGCTGCACGCGGGACTCGTCGTGTCCCTCGACCACCAGGACCCGCAGGTCGTCGGTCTCGAGTTGATCGAGCAGGCTCGCGGTGAGCTCCTCGGCACCCTCCGCGACGAGCGCCACGTGGGCCATGCGGGTGTGGGCGCATGCGAGCAGCTCGGCGAGGTCCAGACAGCGCCGCACCACCGTGACGTCCCCGTGCAAGCGTTCGAGCCGGTCCACGAGCGGCCACGTGCTCGTCCCGAGCGTCACCACCGAGATACTCACGAGCCGGAACCCGCCGTGTTGAGCACCAGGGTCACCTTGGCGTCGTTGCCGAGCGCATCCACGAGCGGACCCACTTGGGCCTGCGTGACGAGCACGTAGACCGTGGCCGAGGCGTTACCGCCAAGCGCCGTGTCCTTGGTGTCCACGCGCGCGATCTCCGCGCCCGTGACGAGTTTCTCGGGCGCCCCGTACCCGCGCCCCGTGGGTTTGGGCTCGGCCACCCACACGTCCACGTGGGACCCCGCCTCCGCCTGGGCCGGCATGGGGGTGGTCAGGGCGATCCCCACGGGTGTGCGGTCGAGCTCGTCCGCGGTGCCCACCGCCGCAGCCGGCACGAGTTGCCCGCGCGCCACGCGCTGGGTCACCACCGCGTTCTCCCGCAGTTGCCCGTCCGGGACGTACTGCGCGGAGGAATCCTGCAGGTGTGCGTCCACCGTGCCCAGGTCCTCGCGCGAGATCCGTTGCCCCACGGAGAGGTCGTTGGCCGCAACGTAGTACGGCTGGGTACGGTTGGCCGTGGCGACCAGCAGGATCACCCCCAGCACGGAGAGAAGGACCAACAGCAGCCCCACGAGCAGCCGCGGATCCCGCCAGGACGGTTTGCGGAATCGTGCGGCCGTGGACCGTCCCGAGCGCTCGAGCGCCGCGGTGCTCCCCATGCTGACATCCTTTCGTGATGCGCCGGCCCCCGCCGGCTGCACCCGAGTGTGCCGCGTCGCACACCGCGCTGGGAAGTGTGACGAACGACCTGTGGACGGAGGTGGCCACGTGTTCATTCCGCCCAGGACCTGTTGATAACCCGCCGCCTACCCCCTCACGTGGGACAATGACGAGCGAACCCCGATGAAACAGCATGCAACGGCACCTAAGAAAGTGATGGACCGGAATGTCCCAGCAGCGATTCCTCACACTCGCGGACGTCGCCGAAATCCTCTCGATCTCCGTCCCGCAAGCGCGTGCCATGGTGCGTTCGGGGGAGCTCCCCGCGATCCAGGTGGGCGGCCGGGGGCAGTGGCGCGTGGAGACGGTCAAGCTGGAGGAGTACATCCAACAGGGCTACGAGCGCACCGAGCAAGCGGTGCGTGAGGGCACCCTGCACTGACACACCCTTGGGACGCCGGGCGACTCACCCCGCATCGAGGGACGAGACCAGCGCCACGGCATGGAACCCCACCGTGCGCACCGCGGTGACCGAGCTACGTCGGCGGAACTGGTCCTGCGGGTGCACCGCGACGTCGAAGAAGTCCTGACCCACGGCGTCCACCGTGCCCTCGATCTCCCCGTGACGGGATTCGTCCTGCAGCACGACCCGCACGTGCACGCGCGCGGTGCTGAGGGCGCGCAGGACGTGGCCCATGCCGAGCCTGCGGATGGTCGAACGTTCCGGGAGCACCTCGAAGCGACGCGGTAGTCCCTCCCACCACACCACGCTGTGCAGTGGGACCAGGTGCTGGAGGTGCCGCTCGCGCACCACAACCCAGCCGGAGCCCACGTCCGCGAGCTCTCCCTCCAGGGTGTCACCGCGCGCTGGGCGCAGCCGCACGGGACCGCCGCGGTGTGCCGCGAGCCGCTCGAGCAGCGTGAGTCGTGACAGCTCCGCGCGCGCGGTCTCCACGGCCTCCTGCTCCACGAGCCGCACCCTGGCCTGCTCGAGTTGGGCCTCCATGTCCTCGAAGAGGTCGTCCCAGCGCATCCGCCACCGTCCTTGGGTCTCGGGGTCCTGAGGTCACGCTACGGCGTGCAGGGGCCGGCTCCGCGTCGGATGTCATGCCGACATGAATGCAATTGCAACGATGATTGACAGCCGACCGAGACCGCTGAATGATCTAGAAATGTCAAACGGCATCAAACAGCATTATTTGGAGGCAAAGATGTCTACGATCCATCGATCGGCACCTTCCACCGGCACCCGCTTGGCCGCCGCGTGGCTCGGCGTCCCCGTGCTGGCCGGGGCGCTGGGGGTTCTGGGCCTCGGATATGCGCAGACTCTGCGCGCCACAGGATCCGGTCAAGACCCCGACCTGTTGGTCGCGGTGGTCGCGGCGGGTGCGTGCCTCGCCGTGGCCGGGTGGTGGGTCGGTGGACTGGTGATGCTCGCCCTCGCCCGGGCGGCCCGGCGACTGCGCTGGCACGGCCTGGAGCGGTGGGCCACGCGCCTCACGCCCACCCTGGTCGCGCGCACCGCGGTCGCCCTCGTGGGCGTGCAGCTCGTGGTCGTGGCGCCCGCCCACGCCGACGACGCCGCCCTCGACCCCTTCTGGGCCCCGGCCACCGCCGGTACCGAGCAGCTCGCGGAGCCCTCCGCCCCCGCGCCGGAATCCGTTCAGGAAGCTGTTCCCGACACCGCACCCGGAGCGCAGACGAGCGGCCCGGAAGCGACCCCCGAATCCACGACCGCTCCTGTACGGGCCCCGGAGGCTTCGACCCCGATGCTCGAGCCGGCCAACCCGCCCGCTGGGCAGCGCGTCTCCAATGGCGTCCTTACCGTGATGGCCGGGGACACCCTGTGGGGCCTCACCGAACAATTGCTGGGGCCGGGGGCCACGGACGCCACCGTGTGCCACAACCTCCCGGCGTGGCTCGAGCTGAACGCCGTGGCGCACCAGGGGGATCTGATCCGCCCCGGGGACCAGTTACGCGTTCCGCCCCACCTGCTCGATCCGGCGGGCACACCGCACGAGGAGCGCTGCACCGGATAGGTCTACCCCAGGCAGGTCCGCCCTGGGATCCATTACTCCAAACACGGCCACTTCAGGACCCGTCCGCGACCCACGCGGGCCCCGGAACACCGTCGGGAACTCGCCTCGCGGCGGGGCCACAACCTCTCTCCATCGTCCCCGGGCCGTCCGGCCCACCCTTCGTCACCGAGGAGCACACCATGAGCATCGCCGTCCCCGAATCAGCACCCCGCACTCCCGCGGGCGGTTACACGTGGCGCCAGGACCGCACGGTGGCGGCCCTCACGGGCAAGAACGAGATGGAGCGGGTCGGCGCGATCGCCCGCAGCATCGGGCAAGCCGCGGTGGAGATCCTCGCGGGCACCCGCCCGGCGAACCAACTGTCCCGGTGGACGGAGCCTGAGGTCGTGGAACGCTTCACCCAGCGCGCGGCCATGCTCAAGCTCGTGCAGGAACAGTGCCCGGACCGGCGCGCCGTGTTCGAGGTGCACCGCGCCGCCCGGATCCGGCGGATCCGGGTGTGCAGCCCAGCCCCCGGGTGCTACGAGGCATCCCTCGTGGTGGAGGAATCCACCCGGGCGCGCGCCGTGGCGTTACGGATCGAGCGGATCGCGCGGCAGTGGCGGGTCACCCATCTGGAGGTCGGGTGATCTCGCCGGGTCCAGCCGGGCCTCAGCGCCGCTTGCCCCGCTTCGCCTTGCCGCTGGCCTTGGCGGACTTCCCCCGACGCTGGGCGCGGTTGGCCCCCTCGCCAGCGGAGGTGACACCGTCGGCATCCGAGGCCCCGTTCGTCGTCGCCGGCTCGGTCTCCGCCGCAGGCTCGTCGTCGGAGGACACCCGGGGCTCGGGCTCCACGGCCGCGCTCGGCGTGCCGTCCTCGTCCGGGGCGGTGTACTGCAGGAACGCGGGACGCTGGGGCGTCGTGAGCTCCACGGCACCACCGTCCGCGCCGGTGCGCTGCTTGCGGACCTCCAGGTTGAACAGCGTCACCACGGTCTGCTCGCGGATGGCGGCCATCATCTCCTGGAACATGGCGTGGCCCTCGCGCTGGTACTCCACGAGCGGATCGCGCTGGGCCATGGCGCGCAGCCCGATCCCCTCCTTGAGGTAGTCCATCTCGTAGAGGTGCTCGGGCCAGCGCTGCCCGATCACCGAGAGCAGGACCCGGCGCTCGAGGTTGCGCATGGCCTTGGAACCGAGTTCGTCCTCGCGTTCCTTATAGGTGACCGCGGCGTCCGAGAGGATCTGCTCCTGGAGGAAGTCCGAGGTCAACCGCGGGCGGCCGCCCGCTTCCTCGAGGACCTCGTCGCGGGTCAGGGAGACGGGGTAGATGGCCCGCAGCGCGGTCCACAGCGCGTCCAGGTCCCAGTCCTCGGGGTGACCCGTCCCGGTGTGCTCCGTGATCACCGACGTGATGACCTCGTCCGTGAACTGCCGGATCTGATCTTCGATGTCGTCGCCCATGAGGATCCGCTTGCGATCCCGGTAGATCACGGCGCGCTGGCGGTTCAGGACGTCGTCGTACTTGAGCACGTTCTTGCGCTGCTCGGCGTTGCGCCCCTCCACCTGGTTCTGCGCGTTGGCGATACCGGAGGTGATCAAACGACCCGTCACGGGGACGTCGTCCGGGGCGATCGCCATGAGGCGCTGCGCCGCACCGGGGTTGAACAGGCGCATGAGGTCGTCCGACAGGGACAGGTAGAACCGGGATTCCCCCGGGTCCCCCTGACGACCGGACCGCCCGCGCAACTGGTTGTCGATCCGGCGGGACTCGTGGCGCTCCGTGCCCAGGACGTAGAGCCCCCCGGATTCGAGGACCTCCTCGTGTTCCGTCTTGGTCGAGGCCTCGCATTCCGCGAGGACGTCGGGCCACCGCGCCTCGTACTTCTCGGCATCGCGTTCGGGGTCCAGGCCGAGTTCGGCCATTTTCTCCACGGCGTTGAACTCGGCGTTACCGCCCAGCATGATGTCGGTGCCTCGACCGGCCATGTTGGTGGCCACGGTGACCGCGCCCTTACGGCCGGCCTGTGCCACGATCGCGGCCTCACGCGCGTGGTTCTTGGCGTTGAGCACCTCGTGGCGCACACCGCGCTTGGCCAGCAGACGGGAGAGGTACTCCGACTTCTCCACGGACGCAGTGCCCACGAGGACTGGCTGGCCCTTCTCGTGGCGATCCTCGATATCCCGCACCACGGCGGCGTACTTGGTGGCCTCGTTCTTGTAGACCACGTCCCGCTTGTCCTCGCGGGCGATGCCGCGGTGCGGCGGGATGGCCACGACGCCAATCTCGTACGTGTTCATGAACTCGGCCGCCTCGGTCTGGGCCGTACCCGTCATGCCCGAGAGCTTGTCGTACAGACGGAAGTAGTTCTGCAGTGTGATGGTGGCCATTGTCTGGTTCTCGGGCTTGATCTCCACGCCCTCTTTGGCCTCGATGGCCTGGTGGACGCCCTCGTTGTAGCGCCGCCCGGACAGCACTCGGCCGGTGTGCTCGTCCACGATCTTCACCTCGCCACCCGCGACGATGTAGTCCTTGTTCGCGCGGAACAGTTCCTTGGCCTTGATCGCGTTGTTGAGGAACCCGATCAGCGGGGTGTTCTGCGACTCGTAGAGGTTGTCGATGCCGAGCCAGTCCTCGATCTTCTCGATCCCCGGTTCGAGCACGCCCACGGTGCGTTTCTTCTCGTCGACCTCGTAGTCGGTCTCCGGGTCGAGCTTCTGCACGATGGTCGCGAACTCGCGGTACCACCGGTTGGCTTCCCCGGAGGCCGGTCCGGAGATGATGAGCGGGGTCCGCGCCTCGTCGATGAGGATGGAGTCCACTTCGTCCACGATCGCGAAGTTGTGCCCACGCTGGACGAGCTCCTCCTTGGACCAGGCCATGTTGTCCCGGAGGTAGTCGAAGCCGAACTCGTTGTTCGTGCCGTAGGTGATGTCCGCGGCGTACTGCTCACGCCGGGTCGCAGGGTCCTGACCGCTCAGGATCACGCCGGTCTCCAACCCCAGGAAACGGTAGACACGGCCCATGAGGTTGGCTTGGTACTCGGCGAGGTAGTCGTTGACCGTGACCACGTGCACGCCCTTGCCCGCGAGCGCGTTGAGGTAGGCCGGCGCCGTGGCCACCAGGGTCTTGCCCTCACCGGTCTTCATCTCCGCGATGTAACCCAGGTGCAGAGCGGCACCGCCCATGATCTGGACGTCGAAGTGACGCTGACCTAGGGTGCGGGACGCCGCTTCCCGCACGGCCGCGAACGCCTCGGGAAGAAGCCGGTCCAGGGATTCGCCGCCCTCGATGCGCTCCCGGAACGAGTCGGTCTCGGCGCGCAGCTCGGCGTCGGAGAGTTCCTTGAAACTGTCCTCGAGGCTGTTGACGGCGTCGGCGTAAGTCCTCAGCCGCTTCAGGACCCGCTTGTCCCCAGTGCGAAGAACCTTTTCCAGGAATGACGCCACGTGTGTTCGCTCCTCCGAGATCAATGGTGGGCACCGGCAGGACATTGGGTGCACCGCCGAACAGTGTACGTGAGCCAGGCTGGACGCCGGCCGCGTGCCATCGCGCCGGGCACCGGGTGGCCCCCGGACGGGTAGCCACCGAATCCCCGATGCCCACTCGGCAGGCGCGGGACGGGCAACGACCAGGTTCCCGCTACCCGCTCGCCGGGCACGGGACGGGCCCGCGACGCGGTCGCGGGCCCGTCCTCGGTGCGGTGCTGTGAATACTCAGGAGGCCTCTGAGTTCGCGGTGTCTGGCTGGTAGGCCCGCGCCTTCTCTTCCCCGGAGCGTCCGTCATTGCTGAGACTGATCACCCCGTACTCCCACCCCTTACGGCGGTACACGGCGGAGGGTTCCTGGGTCTCCTTGTCCACGAACAGGAAGAAGTCGTGACCCACGAGCTCCATCCGGTCCACGGCCTCGTCCACGGTGATCTCGTGGGCGGGGAAGCGCTTGCGCCGGATCTCCACGGGGGTAGGGGGGTCGCTCAGGGGGTAATCGGTGCTGAAGGCCTCGTCCTCGGCCGCCGCGAGTTCTTCCTGGCTGGCATACGTGGGAGTCGGTCCCGAAGGGTCCACGGGCAGCGATCCCGTGGCCTCGTGCACGGCGATGGGCCTCTGGTGCCCGGTGCGGTGGACCTTACGGCGGTCACGCGCCCGACGCAACCGCTCCACGAGCTTGGCGTAGGCCTCGTCGAACGCCGCGAACTTGTCGTCGTTGCGCGATTCGGCGCGCACCAGGGGCCCGCGCCCCACAACGGTGATCTCCACCCGCATGCCCTGGTGGCCGGAGGCGGCGTGTTCCTTGGTGACCTTGACCTCGATGGATTGGACCTTGTCGCCGAGCTGTTGGAAGCGCTCGCTCTTCTCCTCGACGTATTCCTTGAATCGGTCCGGCAGGGTGACGTTGCGGCCTAGGATGTTCAGTTCCATGAGACCCTCCACATCTTGGGGATGACGCGGGATGTGCTGCTCTCCCACACGGGACACCTTCAATGCTTCCCGTGATCTAACGCTAGAGGAAACAACGGGGAAATTCATGGATGACGACATCCGATGATCCTGCGTTCTCCCCCGGTGAACGCCCTACGCGCACCCCCGCGAGGGTCACGACCGCGGGTACCCTGGCCCCGGCCGCGGTCAGGGCGCGGACGGCCTCGGCGGCCGTGGCGCCCGTGGTGAGCACGTCGTCCACGACCACGCACGTGAGTCCCGACATGTCCCGGGCGCGCAGGCTCCCGCGTAGCGCCCGGGTGCGCTGGATCCTCCCGCGGCCCTTCTGGGTGCCGCTCCCGGCCACCGCGCGGTGCGTGAGGGCGGGTGCGATGTGCGACCGCGGGGGCAGGGCCGCGCCGCGCAGCAGGGTGGCGACCGGATCGAACCATCGACGCCGCCGCGCGCGGGCGCTCGTGGGCACCGGCACCAAGTACAGGGTGGGCCTGTCGTCGTCGAGCTCGCGCGCCACGGTCGCCAGGGCTGCCGAGAGCACGGCGGAGAGTACGGGAGCGAGGTCGGTACGGCCGCCGTTCTTGAAGGACAGCACGCACGAGGCGAGTTCGTGCTCGTACTCCCCCGCGACGACGACCCGCACACCGGACGCGGCGAGCGCCGCCGGGGGTGTCACCAGGTGCGGCCGGGCCGTGGCGCGGCGCAGCACGATCCGACACGCACGGCACAGTATGGCGCCCGGGGCGGCACACACCGCGCACGACACCGGTAACACCAGGTCCAGGGCCTGCGTGCACCACCCGCTGACGACCGCGGCCCGACGGTCCCACCGCGCGAGAACCGACGGGCGACGCCACGGTGCGCCGACGGTGCCACTGCCCGGAGCGGCGTCGTACAGCGCGGAACGAGGCACCGCCGAGGAGCGGTACGGAACGACGGGGCGGGAGCGGGTCATGGCACCAGTTCACGGTGCGCGGACGGTGTCCGTCCCCGGTACGGCAGACATGTGCAGCGCGCAGCGCACGGCGCACCCACTCAGGAACGGGTGCTCACCCCGCGAATGCGGTGTCCGTGACCTCTTCACTCTGCAGCGCCCAGGAACTGCCCGTGAGCATGTAGAGCCGCCCGTCCGAGGCGCCGTACACCGCGGCGGACCCGTTGCCCCCGGCCAGGGAGGTCACCCCGGTCAGGGCAGGCAGCTCGTCCACCTTGCCCGCGATCGTGTACCGGCGGGGCTGCGCGTTGGTGTCCTGGTCCAGGGCACTGGACACGAACTCGTCCGGGCCGATCCACTGGGCGGTGTCCACGTCCACGCCCGTGGCCACGGCATTGCCCTTCGCGAGTTCGGTGGGTCTGCCGGAGGCGTCCCGCACCACGCCCGCGATCCACACGGTGGAACGCGTCGCGGCGGCGTCGGTCGTGACCACGAGCGCCCGGCTGCCCTCGCGGGAGATCCGCAGGGACGCCACGTGCTGGTCGTCGAGCCACGAGGCGGACACGGTGTCACCCTGCCCCTCCGACGACGCCCGCACGACCCGGACGGTCCCGGAGCGGTCCGCGCCCCACACCCACCCCAGGTTGTCGAAACTCGGCCGGGTGGGCTTGTACCCGGACCACCGCTGCCGGGGTTGCTGTCCGGGGGACACGGTGTAGACCGTGGAACCGGCGCTGTCCACAAACCCGAAGGCCCCGGCCTCCACGCCCATTCCCGGTTTGCTGAGCGTGACGCCCTCTGGCACCGTGAGGTCCGGGATCAGTTCGGTCTGGCCGCCCTGGTAGAACGCGAGCTTGTTGTCGGAGACCCCGATTTGCCGGTTGGGGACGGTCACGGTCTGGATCGGGTCGTTGTCGCTGCCGCCGGAGGTGTCCACCGGGGCGTCGTTGATCCGCAGTTCGACGTCGTCCACGTTCGGGATGGTGCGCAGGGTGGCCCGCAGCTGTTGTTCCATCCGGCGTGCCTGGTTCACCTCCGCGGGGTCGAAGCTCGCGAGCGTGAGGTCCACCGCCGCGGTCCCCCCGGACACCGGCACGGCCGAACGGGACAGCGCGGTACCCTGCGGGATCGCACTGGTCACGGCATTGCCCAGATACGCGGCGGGCCCGCGCATGAGCGCGCGCACCGCCGCCGTGGAGGTCGTGGAGCGGGTCGCGAACCACCGCGGATCCGGAACGAGGTACTTGCTGTCCTGAGCCGAGTAGAAGTAGAGGTTGGTGGGCGAAAAGATCTTCTCGAAGTCCGCTTGCGGGACCACCACGCCGTCGGGCGCCCGGGAGATCCGCCACTGCCCGTCCACCGAGGTGAGCACGAAATCCAGGACGCGCGTGCTGCCCGAGGGCTGCTTGGCGAGCACGCCGCTGGCACTGAGCTCCCCGCTGACCTCCATGCTCGTGCGGAATTCGCCGTCGTTGAGCCGCGGCACCGTGGTGGGCTCCCCCGAGTGGATGAGCACGCGGGTATCCGGCTTCCAGGTCGCGGCGAGCTGCGGTGTGAGGTACTGGCGGGCCACGGAGTAGTCGTCCTGCGCGCCCACCCCGGCGGCCAGGAACCCCTCCACAATCTCCTGGGCCGTGGCCCCCACCCGGGGCCCCTGGGGATTGAAGGGCATCGCGGACTGCTGGGTCTGCTCCGTAGGCTCGATCACCTTGTGCACGGGCCCGGAGCGCGGCATGGCCCCGCACGCGGAGAGGGTCAGGCCCAGAACCATCGCGCACGCCAGGCCCGTGTACCGCGCCCGACGCCGCGTGGTCCCGAACACGACGTCGCTCACCCGGCGCGCGTCCCCGACGGCCCGGATGGCATCCGCCCGATCACGGGTCCGATCGTGGTCTGCGGGATTCATGACTCCTCCGTCCGATCACGGTGTCGCGAGGCGCTCGAGCCCGTGCGCTCTTGTGCCGAGGCGTTCGCATCCGTCGTCGCGGCTGGCTCCCCGGCGGCCACGTCGGCGTCCGAAAAGTCCATGAGCAGCTGGCCCGTGTCCCGGTCCTCGCTCGGGCGCACGGCCGGGGCAGTGAGCTGCAACGAACCGGTGTCGGTGACCCGAGCGGTGGATTCGCTGTGCTGTTCCACGGGTGGCATGGGCAGCGGATTGGGCTGCTCTGGATCCAGCACCTGGTTCCGCAGCAGGGGCAGGGTGAGCCGGAAGCACGCGCCATTGTCGGGTTCGGCCCACACCGTGAGCGCGCCCCCATGCAACCGCGTGTCCTCCGTGGCGATCGCGAGCCCCAGGCCCGTACCGCCCACCGTGCGAGCGCGCGCGGGATCCCCACGCCAGAACCGGTTGAAGACCTTGGTCGTCTGCTCCTCGGTCATCCCGATGCCGTGGTCGCGCACCGCCACGGACACACAGTTCTCGTTGGCGCCCACGTAGATGTCCACGGGCTTGCTCTCCCCGTGCTCGAGCGCGTTGGTCACGAGATTGCGCAGGATCCGGTCGATCCGCCGCTGGTCCATCTGCACCACGCAGCGGGTCAGGGTGGACCGCACCGTGAGCTCCGAACCGGATTCGAGCACGAGCGGCGCGCACGCCTCCACGACGTCGTAGATAACGGTGAAGATGTCCGTGGACGCCATGTCCAGGCGGGCCGCGCCGGCGTCGAACCGTGAAATCTCGAGCAGGTCCGAGAGCAACGAGTCGAAGCGGTCCACCTGGTTGTGCAGCAGCTCGGCGGAACGCCGGTTGACGGGATCGAAGTCCTCGCGTGCATTGTAGAGCACCTCCGCGGCCATCTTCACAGTGGTCAAGGGCGTGCGCAGCTCGTGGGAGACGTCCGAGACGAAGGTCTGCTGCATGGACGAGAGTTGTTCGAGCTGGGTGATCTGCCCCTGGATGGAATCCGCCATGCGGTTGAACGAACGGCTCAACCGGGCGGCCTCGTTGCTGCCGTGGACCTCCATGCGCACGTCCAGATCACCCTCGGACAACCGCTGCGACACGCGCGCCGTACTCGAGACCGGGCGCACCACTTCCCGGGTCACGTACCACACGATGGTTCCCACGAGCAGCAACAGCGCGACCATGGACAGCAACAGCACCGCGTGGATCGAGTCCAGGGTAGCCTGCGGGTCCGAGAAATCGTAGACGAAGTACAACCCGTAGCGAGAGTTCTGGTTGAGCTGGACTACGTCCCCGATCACGATGACCGGTTTCTCCGGCTCGTTCTCCGCCATACGGACCGAGGCCGGTTGCCAGTACGTGCCGTCCCCATTGGCCACGCGCCGTTGCAGTTGTTGGGGCACGGTGGCGGAGGTCATCCACGCGCTCTCGGTCTGCACGCCCACGAACAACTGCCCCGCGCCCTGGTCCAGGGGGATCAGGATCCAGCGGTGGTCGGTGGTGCTCGTGTCCTGGCTCAGCCCGCCCAGCGTGGAGTTGATCAGCGCCTGGACCTCGGTGCGGTCGGAGGCGCCCGAGGCGTCGAAGCTCGCTTGGGCGGTGCGGATGTCGCTGCGGGCCTCCTCGAGCACCTGGTCCAGGCGGTCGGTGAACAACCGGTCCGCGATCTGGTGGGACAGAAAGCTACCCGTGGCGAGGAACGCCACGGACGTGAGCGTGAGCGCCACGGCGATCGCGCGAAACTGCAGGGACTGCCGCCAGCGGCGGATGAGCATGCGCCGACCCAGCCGGATCCTGCGGAAGCGTTTGGGGGGACACCGCTCGGCGGGGCTGTGCGCCACGGGTCGCGCCGGGGCGGACGTCATTTATGCGCGTGTCCCCCGGCTTTGTAGCCGATCCCGCGCACCGTGAGGACCACCTCCGGGTTCTCCGGATCGCGTTCCACCTTGGAGCGCAACCGCTGCACGTGCACGTTGACCAGGCGGTTGTCCGCGGCGTGGGGGTAGCCCCACACGTCACGCAGCAGCTCGTCCCGGCTGAACACCTGGTGCGGCGAGCGCGCCAGGGTCGCGAGCAGGTCGAACTCCAGCGGGGTCAGGAAAATCTCCTGCCCGGCCCGGGTCACGCTGTGCCCGGTCACGTCGATCACGATGTCCCCGAGCGTGATCTCCTGGGTGGCCCCGCGGTCCATAGGGCGCAGACGCGCCTTGACGCGGGCCACGAGCTCGGCGGGTTTGAAGGGCTTGGGGACGTAGTCGTCCGCGCCGGCCTCGAGCCCGCGCACCACGTCCGCGGTGTCGGACTTGGCGGTGAGCATCACGATCGGGATGTCCGACTCGGCGCGGATCTGCTGGCACACCTGGATCCCGTCCATGCCGGGGAGCATGATGTCCAGGAGGATGAGGTCCGGTTCGGAGGCGCGGAACACGTCCCGGGCGCCGGCGCCGTCGTAGCAGTAGACGGGCTCGAAGTCCTCGGACGCGAGGATGATGCCGATCATTTCGGACAACGCGGCGTCGTCGTCCACCACCAGGATTCTTGCTTTCATGGCCCGCTTTCGCGCTCGTCCCTGACACCCGGAGCGGCCGGGATCGGCGTCCGTGTACGCCCTCGATTCTACGGCCTGGCCGGGCTCAACCCTCGTTGCACGCCTCGGTGAGCGCGCCGCCCAGGTGCGTCACCCGCCGCAGGGCGTCCGGCAGGTGCGGCGGGGTGAGCTCGCTGATCCGCGCCGACGGCGCCAGCACGGTTCCCAGCAACGCCGCCGGATCCATGCCCAGCTCACGCCACGGGCCCAGCACGCGCCGCACGAGCTCGGACACGGGCGTGCGCCCGGCCACAGGGACGGTGTCGAAACACAACCGCACCCCCGCCTCGTGCAGGGCCGCGAGGGGCTCCCACTGCTCGGTGGGCCCGTCCGGCAGACCAAGCACGGCGGCGTCCGCGCCGACCCGCGGGGTCCAGTCGATCCCGACGGCGCCCGCGTCCAGGACCACGGTCTCCGCCCCCGCCGCACGGCACGCGGCCACGGCGTCCGAGAGCGTGGCGCGCAGTTCCTGGCGCGGCAGCGCACGCAGGGTGCGGTAGCCGCTCGCGGTCGGGATGCGCCCGGTCACCACGCGTTCCAGCTCGGGTTCCTCGAGCACCAGCACGACGCGGCGCCCGTCCGTGTTGCGCCGCAGCACGGCCACGAGGTCCGCGACGCCCAAGCACCACGACTGCGCGAGATCACGGCGAGCGCCGGGATCCGACTGCAGCTTCTCCCCGTTGTGCACGTGGACGGTCGCCGCGAGGGAGACCGGGCCGAGCAGCGAGAAGGCGATCGGTCCGGTGTCCGCGCCGGATTCGGCGCCCAGGACGTCCGCGACCACGTTGAGGTCGCTCTCCAGTTGCCGGCGTGCACGGCGGGAGTCGTCGCCGGGGACACCGCTGATCCGCCACCCGTGGGGCTGCCGGTCCGCGTAGAGGGAATCGAGCACGGCGCACGTGCGGGCCGCGAGCTCGGCGTGCGGACCCCGTTCCGGCAGCAGCGGCACGGTGGCCAGGTGCGGTGCGCCCAGCTCGCCGCGCAGCACGGTGAACGTCTCGAGGGGGTCCGTGCCACGCAGGGAACGGGTGAGGGTCGCGGTGACTGCTTCGCTCATGCGTCGGTGCTGCGCTGGTGGTTTTCGGAAATGGCCTCGTGGTGGCGGATGACCTCGCTGATGATGAAGTTCAGGAACTTCTCCGCGAACTCGGGATCCAGGTGTGCGGCCTCCGCAAGTCGGCGCAACCGGTGGATTTGCGTCTTCTCGCGTTCGGGGTCCGAGGGCGGGAGGTCGTTCTCCGCCTTGAGCTTGCCCACCTGTTGGGTCGCCTTGAAGCGTTCGGCGAGCAGGTGCACGAGTGCGGCGTCGATGTTGTCGATCGTGCCGCGAATGGCTTCCAAGCGCGTCAACGCGCTGTCCGCGGGACGGTCGGTGCCCGGTGAATCGGCTCCCGATGAGTCGACGGGCGCGTGGTCGGCGGGGTCGGTGACTGCACTCATGCGTCCACTGTAATAGTGGCGCGCCCGGCGCCCGGTCGTGTGGCGGTCATGCCGCCCCACGTGGGGCTCAGGACGCGGCCGCGGCCGCGCGATCGGCGAAGGCGGCGTCGATGGTGGCCTGGCCCAGCACACGGGTGCCCTGGTAGAGCACCATGGTCTGCCCGGGGGCCACACCGCGCTGGGGCTCGTCGAGGCGCACGGACAACCGCTGCTGCCCGTCCTGCCGGGTGAGCCACGCGCGCGCCGGCGCGGGATCGCCGTGGGCGCGCACCTGGACCGTCACGGGGAACTCATCGGAGCGACCGTCCACGTCCTCGGCCATCGCCGCGACCTCGCGGGGCGGGAGCCCAGCCCACGACGGGCGGATGCCCTCCATGACGTCGATCGACAGCAGGGCCTCCGGCCCCACCACCACCTCGTTGGTCTTGGGCCGGATCTCCAGGACGAAGCGGGGCTTGCCGTCCGGGGCGGGCCGGCCGATGTGCAGACCCCGGCGCTGACCCACCGTGTAGGCGTGCGCGCCGCGGTGCTCACCGAGTTCGGTGCCCTGGGTGTCCACGATCCTCCCGGGGGCGAGCTCCATGTGGTCCTCGAGCCACCCGCGGGTGTCCCCGTCCGGGATGAAGCAGATGTCGTGCGAATCGGGCTTCTTGGCCACGGACAGCCCGCGCTCCTCAGCCTCGGCGCGCACCTGCGCCTTGGACGGGGTCTCGGCCAGGGGGAAGATCGCGTGCTCGAGCTGCTCGGCGGTGAGCACGCCCAGCACGTAGGACTGGTCCTTGGCCCAATCGGCCGCGCGGTGCAGTTCCTTGTGCCCGTCCGCATCCGTCACGACCTTGGCGTAGTGGCCCGTGCACACGGCGTCGAACCCCAGGGCGAGCGCTTTCTCGAGCAGGGCCGCGAACTTGATCTTCTCGTTGCAGCGCATGCACGGGTTGGGGGTACGCCCCGCAGCGTACTCGGCCACGAAGTCGTCCACGACGTCCGCCTGGAACCGTTCGGAGAAGTCCCACACGTAGTACGGGATCCCGAGCTTCTCGGCCGCGCGCCACGCATCCCGGGAGTCCTCGATCGTGCAACACCCCCGCGCGCCCGTGCGCAGCGTGCCCGGGGTGCGGGACAGCGCCAGGTGCACGCCCGTGACGTCGTGCCCCGCGTCCACGGCGCGCGCCGCGGCCACCGCCGAGTCCACACCTCCGCTCATCGCTGCCAGAACACGCACGTCAATTCCTCCAGGTCCGTCGAGGGTCGAAAATTGTGGGTCGAACCGGTTTAACAACCAGCGCGCCGCCGGGGCTATTCCCGACGGCGCCGCAGTTCCCGACGACCCCGCCGTTCCTGACCCCGCCGTTCCCGGCCACTCCGCGGTTCCTGACGGCGCTGCTCAGGACGCGAAGCCCGGGACGTGCCCGGACAGCCCCGCGGCGTGGGCGCGGTCGTAGACCTCCGCCACGGCAGCCAGCACCGCGGTGACGTCGTCCGGCGTGCTCGAGTGTCCCAGGGAGAAGCGCTGGGCACCGCGCGCGGTCTCCTCGGGCACCCCCATGGCCAGCAACACGTGGGATGCGCGCGGGACGCCCGCGTTGCACGCCGAGCCCGTGGACAGCGCGACCCCCGCGGCGTCGAAGAGGAAGAGCATGGAATCGCCCTCGCACCCGGGGAACGTGAAGTGCGCGTTGCCCGGCAGCCGCGTGGGGTGCGCCCACTCGTCCTCGGGTGCGCCGGGCTCGGGCCCGCGCAGCACGGCCTGCGGGACCCGTTCGCGGATCCCCGCCACGAGGGTGTCGCGCAATCGTGCGCGACGCACGAACTCGGCGTGCGCATCACGCTGGGCGGCGTGCACTGCGGCACCGAACGCGGCCGCCCCCGCAGCGTTGACCGTGCCGGAACGCACGCTGCGCTCCTGGCCCCCGCCGAAACTCGTGGCGGCCAACGTCACCGTGCGGGGGGCGTACAGCGCGCCCACACCCATCGGACCGCCGAGCTTGTGTGCGGACACCGCAAGAGTGCTGATCCCGGGCAAGTGCGCGTCCACGGGCACCGCGCAGAACGCCTGCACGGCGTCCACGTGGAAGGACACCCCCGCCCGGTCGCACAGGGCCGCGAGCTCCGCGATCGGTTGCACCGTGCCGACCTCGTTGTTGGCCCACATCACGGTCACCAGGGCCAGCTCGTCGCCGCGGCGGTCGAGCAGCTCCCGCAGGTCGTCGGGGTCCACCCGGCCGTCGGCATCGACCTCGAGCCACGCGAGCTCGGCGCCCTCGTGCGCGGCGAGCCACTCGGCGGCCTCGGATACCGCGTGGTGTTCCACGGTGGACAGCGCGATCACGGTGCGACGCGAATCCGCGTCCCGGGCCGCCCGGAACAGCCCGAGCACGGCCATGTTGTCCGCTTCCGTCCCGCCGGATGTAAGGATGATCTCCACCGGTTCCGCGTTCAACGCGGCGGCCACGCTGTCCCGCCCGGTCTCCAGGGCCATGCGTGCGGAGCGCCCACCCGAGTGCAGGGACGCGGGGTTGCCGCCGCGTTGGGCCTGCGCCACGTAGGCCTCGACGGCCTCGGGCAGCATGTCGGTCGTGGCGGCGTGATCCATGTAGACGCGTGGTGTGGGCATGGGTCCAATTCTAGGCGCGCCCACCGCGGCCCTCCCTCGGCCGCGCACCTTCGGTGCGACCTCCCCAGCGCACCGCCGGTGAGACCCCCGGCTGCGTCGATACAACGCCCCGCGCCCCGCCGGTGCCGTGCCGCACGGACGCGCCTACACTCGCAGCCATGCTGCATTTCGTCTTCCACACCCCCGAGATCCCCGGCAACACGGGAAACGCCATCCGCCTCGCGGCGTGTACGGGCGCGCGCCTGCACCTCGTGGAGCCCCTGGGCTTCACGTTCGGGGACGCCCACCTGCGCCGGGCGGGGTTGGACTACCACGATCTCGCGGTCATGGACGTGCACCCCAGCGTGGAAGCACTGTGGGACGCGCTCGGGGACGCCCGGGTCCTCGCGTTCACGTCCCACTCGAGCACCCGCCACACGGACGTGGCCTACCAGGACGGGGACGTTCTGCTCTTCGGCCGCGAGTCCACGGGGCTGCCCACCGATGTCCTCGAGGACGAGCACGTCACCGAACACGTCCGGATCCCCATGCTGCCCGGGCGCCGCTCCCTCAACCTCGCCAACTCCGCGTCCATCGCACTCTACGAGGCCTGGCGGCAGTTGGGCTTCCCCGACGGCGTGTGATCCCGCCACGACGACGGCGCTCGCGGGTACCGTGCGTATGCACACCCTGCGAGCGCCGTTGTGAACGCCGTCGGCGCGGCCGGAGCCGGGGGCGCCTACTTGCCCGATTGCTCGGCGGCGTTGCCCACCCTGACCTTGGCCGTGTGCTCGTCCCCGCCGCGCCGGTAGGTGACCTCCGCCTCCGTCCCGGCCGCGAGTTCGCGCACGCCGGCGGTGAGAGCGTCCGCGTCCGTGATGCGCTTGCCGTTGAACTGCGTGATCACGTCGTTCGCGCGCAACCCGGTGTCCGCGGCCGGGGAGCCGTCCTGCACGCTACGCACGAGGGCACCCGAGGAGAACTGCTCCGAGTTGCTCCCGGACGGCGTGTAGGCGGAGACGGACGCGCCCAGGTAGCCGTGCGTGGCCTTGCCGTCCTTGATGATCTCGTCCGCGACCCGCTTGGCCGTGTTGGACGGGATCGAGAATCCCACCCCGATGTTCCCCGAACTGGAGGAGTCGTTCGAGGAGGACCCCGCCGCCGAGGCGATCGCCACGTTGATGCCGATCACCTGACCGCTCGAGTTCACGAGCGCGCCGCCCGAGTTGCCGGGGTTGATCGCCGCGTCCGTCTGCAGGACGTTGAGGTAGACGCTCGACTTCGCGGACTGCGAGCCCGACTGCCCGTTGTCCGGGAAGTTGAAGAAGAAGTCCTGCCCGCCGCCGCCCTGCTGGGAGTCCTCTGGGGTCTCCTGAGCCGCTGAGGAGGCGACGGCGATCGTCCGGTTGAGCGTGGAGACGATGCCGTCCGTGACGGTCCCGCTCAGTCCGAGCGGTGAGCCGATCGCGATCGCGGTGTCCCCCACGTTGAGCTTGCTCGAATCCCCGAATTCCGCGGGCGTAAGACCGCTCGGGTCCACCTTGATCACCGCGAGGTCCGATTCGGGGTCCGTGCCCACGAGGCTGGCCTTGCGCACGGAACCGTCCGAGGTCTGGACCTCCAGGTTGGCATCCGAGCTCGCGCCGTCCAGCGTGACCACGTGGGTGTTGGTGAGGATGTGTCCTTGATCGTCCAAGATCACACCGGACCCCGTCCCCGCGCGGCCCCCGGCGGACGCGGAAATCGTCACCACGGACGGGGAGGCCTTGTGGGTGGCCCCCGTGATCTGGTTGACCGATTCCGTGTTGTTCACGATCACCGGGGAGCTGTTGCCCGCCGCGGACACGCCGTTGTTCTCGGCGAGGGCGCCGGTCCCCACCGCGGTCCCCGCACCGATCAGCCCTGCGAGCACCATCCCGGCGACCAGGGCACCCGCCGAGAACTTGCGCTTGGGCGTCGTGGCGGTCCCAGCACCACCAACCGGTTGCGACGCCGCGGTGTAGCCGTCCTGACCACCGGAATAGGTGCCGTACTGGTAACCCCCGGTGGCGCCGGGGTGTTCGCCCGCGGGCGGGATGGGTTGGGTGTCCTGCGCGTGCCACGGCGAACCCTGGCCGGCCCCCTCCGTCCCGGAGCCGTACTGGCCGTACCGGGGCACGGGACGCTGGGGATCGCCGCCCGCACGGGGGTCATAGGAATCGGCCATGTTCTCTCCTTCAGGACTGTGACAGGACGTCGAGGGATCGTGTGTCTGGACGCGGATACCGGGACCCGCCCGGCGGCTTCCGGTGGCCCAGTATGCCCGGGCGTACTGAGCCGCGGCTGTGAGAACTGGCCGATTCCTGCACGTTGCCTGGTGATCTCCGGGACGCTCGCTGATCTCGTGACCGCATTGTCCGTTCAGCGTAGTCTGTGACTCGGACGACCATCATGTCCCGGGGACGATCCCCGGGCGGGCGTCCGCCGGGCTGAGATCGATCGGAACGAGGGTCATGAATTCACACACCGTTTGGCGCCGCGCTGTCTTCGCGATCGTACTCTCGGGAGTGTGCTTGTTCGCGGCGCCCGCCGCCCTGGCCGAGCCCCCTCAGCAGGTGGACCCCGGCACACGGATCGTGGATTCGGCCAACGTCCTGGGCAACACGTCGCAGTTGCAGGACGAGATCAACAGGGTCGCCAGCGAACACAACATCACGCTCTACGTGGTGTACGTGGACCGATTCACGAACCCCACCGATCCCGGTCAGTGGGTCCAGGACTTCGCCCGGAACAACGGTTTCGGGACCAACGACGCCGTGCTCACCGTGGCCACCGAGACCCGCCAGGCGCGGTTCGTGGCCAACTCGGCGGGTCCCCTGTCCCGCTCGGACACCCAGGAGATCTACAACGAGAACATCGTCCCGGCCCTGCGCAACGGCAACTGGGACGCCGCCGCCCAGGGTGCCGTGAAGGGGATCGACTCGAAACTCGGCGGGGTGAGCCTGAACGGGGCCGGCGGTGTGGTCGGCGGGGTCGTGGTGCTCGGCGGGCTCGCGGCCGCGGGCGTGGGCGTCGCGTCGCTCATGCGCGGGCGGCGTCGTCGTGCGAATGCACCCCAGGCCCCGGAACCGCACAACGGCAGCAGCGCGCCGCAGCGACCGCTCGTGTCCCTGCCCGAGCTGCACAAGCGCGCGGGTTCAGCGCTCGTGGAGGCGGACAACGCGATCCAGCACTCCGAGCAGGAACTCACCTTCGCGCAGCTGCAGTACGGCCGCGAGCAGACCCAGCCGTTCGAGCACGCACTCGCGCGGGCCAAGGAGCATATGCGCGCGTCCTTCGAGCTGCAGCAGAAGCTCGAGGACCACATCCCGGACACCGAGGCGGACCAGCGCGCGTGGCTCGGGGAAATCATCGAGCGTTCCAACCAGGCGCGCGGCTCCCTTGCGGAACAGGAACAGAACTTCTCGCAGTTGCGTCAACTCGAGACCCGCGCCCCCGAGGCGCTCGAGGACGTGCGCCACGCCGTGGCCGGTGTCCAGCCGCGCCTGCAGGACGCCGAGTCCTTGCTCGTCTCGCTGCACGCAACGTACGACGACGCCGCTCTGGCTCCCGTGCGGGACAACGGCGAGCAGGCACGCGAACGCCTCGAGTTCGCCGACTCCGCGATCACCCAGGCCCAACAGCACCTGGACGCGGGACAGGTTTCCCAGGCCGTGCTCAACATCCGAGCCGCCGAGGAGGCGCAGGGCCAGGCCGAGGGTCTGATCACCTCGGTGGAGAACGCCCGCCGGGAACTGGCCAAGGCCGAGGAGTCCCTCAAGGACGCCGTGAGCATCGCCCAACGGGACGTCGCCGAGGCCGAGGGACTGGTCCAGCAGGGCTCCCGTCCCGAGCTCGCGGGTGCCGCCGCCGGGGTGCGCTCCGTGCTGCAGACCGTGACCCAGAACATGCGTTCCGGGCGCTACGACCCCATGGGCTCCGCCCGCCGGCTCGCGCAGGCCAAGGCCGAGCTCGACAAGGGACTGGACGACGTCCGGAGCGCGAACGACCGCGCCCGCTCCGCGCGCGAGACCCTGTCCCACGCGCTCGTGAGCGCGCAGGCGAGCCTGACCACCGCGTCCGACTACGTGTGGGCGCGCCGCGGCGGTGTGGGCGCCCGCGCGCGCACCGAACTCGCGGAGGCCGAACGCCACCTGGGGATCGCGCAGCAACTGCAGAACTCTGATCCCGAGCGAGCACTCAACGAGGCCAACCAATCCATCCGCCTCGCGGACTCCGCACAGCGCTCCGCACAGACGGACGTGGACGAGTTCTACAACTCTCCCATGGGCTACGGCGGCATGGGTTACGGCCGGCGTAGCAACGGCCTCGGTGGTGCCATGCTCGGCGGGATCCTGCTGGGCGGGATCCTCAACGGCGGCATCGGCGGGGGCCACTACGGCGGCGGAGGCGGTGACTTCGGCGGCGGTTTCGGCGGCGGAGGCGGCGATTTCGGTGGCTTCGACGGCGGTGTGGGCGGGAACTTCTGACCCCCTCCGGGTGAGCGACGCACCCGCCGCCCCGTGACAGATTTCAGTTTTGTCCGAGATACGAGAAGAGGAGAACACCATGTCCAAACAGTCCATTTTCGGGCGGATCGCTCAGCTGGCCAAGGCGAACATCAACGCGATGATCGATTCCGCGGAGGACCCCCAGAAGATGCTGGACCAGATGGTCCGCGACTACACCGAGAACATCCGCGAGGCGGAGTCCGCCGTGGCCCAGACCATCGGTAACCTCCGCTTGCTCGAGAAGGACCACGCCGAGGACGTCCAGGAGGCCGCCCAGTGGGGTAACAAGGCACTGGCCGCGTCCAACAAGGCGGAGGAGTTCCGTTCGTCCGGCAAGGAGAGCGAGGCCCAGAAGTTCGACAACCTCGCCAAGGTCGCGCTGCAACGTCAGATCCAGTCCGAGAGCGAGGCCCGCGGGGTCGAACCCCAGATCGCGTCCCAGACCGAGGTCGTGGAGAAGCTCAAGGACGGGCTCAACACCATGCGCGGCAAGCTCCAGGAGCTCTCCGCCAAGCGTGACGAGCTGGCCGCTCGTCAGAAGACCGTCCAGGCCCAGGCCCAGGTGCAGGACTCCCTCAAGGCGTTCGACGTCATGGACCCCACGAGCGAGGTCTCCCGGTTCGAGGACAAGATCCGCCGCGAGGAGGCTCGCGTGGCCGGCCAGCAAGAGCTCGCCGATTCCTCCCTGGACCGCCAGTTCGAGGCGCTCGAGGACATGGGTCAGCAAACCGAGATCGAGGCGCGGCTCGCGGCGCTCAAGGCCGGCAACGCCACCAAGGACGGCGAGAAGATTGTGTCCTCCGAGGAAGTCTGAGTCACTTCCGCGGCTGCCGGTGTGGTGGCCGCAGCATTCAGGGCGTCATCCCGCGGCTGAGCAGACACCCACGGCGTGAGCTGACGTGGAGCAAACGCGGCATCGCCTGCTGCGTTTGCTCCACTGCTTGTCGCGAAGTAGCCCCGGACATGTGTCCGGACATGCCAGAAGCCCGGTTTCCTGGGAAACCGGGCTTCTTCGTGGTTGCGGGGGCAAGATTTGAACTTGCGACCTCTGGGTTATGAGCCCAGCGAGCTACCGAACTGCTCCACCCCGCGGCGACGTCCTCAACTATACGGAGGGTGAACGGATCGTGCAAATCGGGTGTCCCCCGGCGCGGATCCGCACGGGACAGCGCCCCGATGGCGAGGGGCGGTGAGGACAGGGGCGGCGACAAGGGGGGACGGTGATGGCGAAGGGCGGTGACCGGGAGAACCCGATCACCGCCCTTCGGGCGTCTCCCCTGGATTACGGGGTGGCGCCGTCCTGACGCATGGCCTCGTCGATGGCCTGCTTCAGCCGGTCCTGGGCCTCGCCGTACTGCGTCCAGTCACCGTCCCGGCGTGCCCGATCCGCTTCCTGCATGGCCAGGTTGGCGTTGTCCAGAGCCTGCTGCAGGGACGTGGAGCGCGGCGACGGGGTCCCGGAGGGCTGCGGCGAGGGGCTGGCCGACGCGCCGTTGTCCACCGCGCCGGTGCGCCCGTCGCCGCCCTGGGCGGCCTCCGCGGCCTGGTCGTTCACGCCGGCCCCGGTGTCCGTGGTGGCACCGGAGTTACCGCTGAAAACCTCATCCAGAGCGCCGTCGAGCGTGGGGGCGAATCCGACCTTCTCACCGAAGCCCACGAGGACGCGGCGCAGGGTGGGGTAGGCGGCATCGCCGGAGGACTGCACGTACACGGGCTGGACGTAGAGCATGCCCCCGCCCGCGGGCAGTGTCAGCAGGTTGCCGTTGATGACCTCGGACGCACCCTGACGCAGCAGGTTCAGCTCCTGGGACACATCCGTGTCCGAGTTGAACAGGTTCTGCGCCTGGCCCGGACCGGGCACCACAGAGGAGCGCGGCAGTTCGAGCAGCCTCAGCTTGCCGTAGTCCTCGCTCTTGACGCCGTCCTCACCCGTCCCGGCGTCCGCGTTGGCGGAGAGGTACCCGTACATCACGTTACGGGTGTTGCCGGACTCGCTCTGCTGCGGGATGAAGGACGAGGTGAGCGAGAAGTTCGCCTTGTCCTCACCCGGCATGCGCATGGAGAGGTAGTACGGCGGCTGCGGGACGTCCTGGTTCTGCTGGGTGGGGTCGTTGGGCACGGACCACACGTCGTCGCTCGCGTAGAAGCTGTTCGCGTCCGTGACGTGGTAGCGGTTGAGCAGCTCACGCTGGACCTTGAACATGTCTTCGGGGTAGCGCACATGGGCCATGAGGTCCGCGGACATCTCCGAGTACGGCTTGAGCGTATTCGGGAAGACCTTCTGCCACGACTTCAGGACGGGGTCCTGGTCGTCCCACGCGTAGAGATCCACGGAACCGTCGTAGGCGTTGACCGTGGCCTTGACCGAGTTACGGATGTAATTCACACGCTCGGGCGGCAACGCAGCGGCGGTGCCCTGCGCGGTCTGGGTGTCCTGGGTGGCCTCCTGGAGCACGGACGGCGTGGAGTACGGGTAGGACGCCGCCGTGGTGTAGGCGTCCACGATCCACACGACCTTGTTGTCCACGATCGCCGGGTACGGGTTGCCGTCCACCGTGAGGTAGGGGGCCACCTTCTCCACCCGCTCACGCGGGTTGCGGTCGTAGAGGATCTGGGACTCCGGGCGCACCGCGTCCGAGAGCAGCATGTCCGTGGACTGGAACTTGATGGAGTAGGACAGTTTGCTAAACCAGTTGCCCACGGTGGGGCCGCCGTTTCCGGCGAACGTGGTCTTGGCGTCCTGGGCGTCCCCGTCATTGGTCTGGGGGCGGTCCAGCTCGAGCGGCGGGTCCTCAGGGGAGCCACCCACGATCGAGTACTCGGGCGAGTTCTTCCCGAAGTAGATCCGCGGCTCGTAGTCGTTGGAGATCTCACCGCGGGACGGGATCCCGGCCTGCATGAATTGGGGCTTGCCGTCCGACTGCACGCGGGAGCCGTACGCGGCCACCACGCCGTAGCCGTGGGTATAGACCACCGACTGGTTGTACCAGCCCTGGATCTGGTCCGGGTTCAGTTCACGGGTCGCAATGACCGTGTCCTGGGTCTGGCCGTCGATCGTGTAGCGGTCCACGTTGAGCATGTCGGAGAACTGGTAGTACGGCCGGAACTGCTGCAGCTGGGCGAACGCGGAGGAGACCACGTTGGGGTCCAGCAGACGGATGTTGGAGGTGGTCTCGGTGTCCTGGCGCAGCGCACCCTGTTCGGTCTGGGTCGTGGCGTCGTACGGGGTGACCTCGGTGTTGTCCAGACCGTAGGCCTGTCGGGTCATGGTGATGTTGCGCTGGATGTACTCGTTCTCGAGCGCCTGCTCCGTGGGGGTCACCTGGAAGCGCTGGATGGCCCACGGGTAGAGCCCACCGGCCACCACGGCCACGACCACGAGCATCGCGGCACCGATCAGGGGCAGCTTCCAACGGCCGATGAACCCGGCCACCACGAACAGGATGGCTACCAGGACGGCGGCGATCGCCAGGATGCCCTTGGTGGGGATCACGGCGTTGACGTCGGTGTACAGCGCACCGGTCCACTTGCCCGAGTTGGAGGTCAGGGTCGCGTAGCGGTCCAGCCAGAAGTTCACGGCCTGCAGCGCGAGGAACGCGGCCACGATGGAGCCCAGGTGCACGCGGGAGGAACGGGTCGTGGCGATCCCGCGTTCATGGATGCGGATCCCGCCGTAGACGTAGTGCATGAGCAGCCCGGCCACACCGGCGAGTAGCAGCGCGGTGACCAGGAAGCCGATTAGCAGCCGCAGGAACGGGAGGGTGAACACGTAGAAGCCCAGGTCCAGGTCGAACTGGGGGTCGGTCTGTCCGAAGGGTTCCTGGTTGAGGAACAGCAGCACGGTCTGCCACTGGGACGCGATCGTGGAGGCGGCGAACAGCCCGAAGATCACCGGGACGGCCACCATGACGATCTTGCGCACGGGGTCCAGCGCCTGCTGGTACTTCTGCATGTTGTCGCTGACCTGGCCGGTGTCCCGGGGGCGGTTGCGGTATGCGAGCCACAGGCTCAGGAACATGAGCGTGGCCACGATCACGGCGGAGATGATGAACAGACCGATCATCGCGAGGTTACGGGTGACGAACACCCGCAGGTAACCGAGCTGCTCGAACCAGAGGATGTTCGTGTAGACCTGGGTGAACCCCACGAACACGGCGATGAGGACCACCACCGCGATCACTGTGGGCAACAGGGCCCCGTGTTTCTTGCGGCCCGCTGCGGACCCGCTGGATGGACGTGGGGATGTGGATCCGGCGGTCACTGAATACCTCTGAATTCCCTGGGCACGGATGATGATCTGTCAATGATCAGTGTCCACCCTATTGTGCTGGCCCCCGTCGCGGCATGCAATTTCACCACCTCGGGATGTCACCGGGTGCCGCAGGAAGGCAGCTCCACGACCGATCCGGACGCCGCTTTTTCGACCCCTTCCACAGCATCTCCCAGTGTCTTCACCTCGATCACCGTGAGACCATCCGGGACGTGCCCGGCCACCTCACCGCAATTGTCCGAGGGGGCCAGGAAGTACGTGGCACCGGACTCCGCTGCGCCCTGCAATTTCTGTCGGATCCCGCCGATGGGACCGACCTTCCCGTCCGCCGAGATCGTTCCGGTACCCGCGATGTGTTCGTCGCCCGCCATCGATCCGGGGGTCAGTTCCTCGACGATCCCCAGCGCGAACATCATCCCGGCGCTGGGCCCACCCACCTGGTCCAGTTGGAAGTCCACGTCCACGGGGAACTCGTATTTCGGTACGAGGTACACGCCGAGCTGCCACCGCTGCGAGTCCTCGTCCCGGGTCAGCTTCACGTGTTCGGTGACCGTCCTGCCGTCCCGGCGCACGACGACGTCCGCTCCCCGCTCCCCCGCGGCGTCGAGTTGCTCGCGCAACAGCTCGAGCGAGGTGACCTGCGTGCCGTTCACGGAGAGGATCCGGTCCCCGGCCCGCAGGACACCGTCCGCGGCGCCGCCGGGGATCACGGCGTGCACGGTCAGGGTGGTTGTGAACGGCTTGCCCAGGTGGTTCAGCGCGGCCGCCACGGAGTCCTCCTGGGAGGTGACCATGGCCGCGGCGTTGGACTCGTCCACCTGCTGGCCCGTGGTGTCCGGCGGGTAAAGGGTGTCCTCCGGGATCACGGCATCGGAGGGATCCAACCAGCCCAGCAGCGCGTTGATGGAGTTGAGCCGCCCGGAGGGTCCGCCCGTGACGTACACGGTGGTCAGGTCCAACCGGCCGTCGCTCGGGTAAGTCGGGGCGCCCGTGATCTTGACGAGCTGCTTGTCGTCGTGGCTGCCCACGGTGTTGAACGTGGGTCCGGCGGATTCCACGACGTACGGCGCGGGCAGCACCACGCCCGCGAGCAGCAGCACCGTGGTCCCCGCGAGCGCGACCGACGGCAACGACCGGCGGCGGAGGAATCCGCGCCGCGCCCCCTTCTGCTCACCCGTCACGTCGCTTCCTCTCCACGGCCTCCAGGACCGTCCCAGCGTACTCGGCCCACCCTGGGAAGGTCCCGCGCACACCGTCTGGGGCGTACGTCGCACGCCCTCGTGGAAGGTTCGAAGACGCCGCACGGCCGGGGACGGCGGCGTCGCCCGCTCCCGGTGAACGGGCGCCCGGAGGGTACCTGAGCCATCAGCGAACTGGGCGCGCACGCGGTGGTTCGGGCCCGGGGCGGACGGCTAGGGTTTGAGCAGTCCTAGATCCTCCACGACGATTGGCGGTCCCATGCCTTCGAACCCTCCGTACGACGAGAACGGCGAGAACCCCAAGGACCCGTTCCAGGAGATGTTCGAGCGTCTGCTGGGCTCCGGGAACATGAAGCCCGGTGACATGCCGGCCGGTATGCCCATGGACCCGCAGGCCATGTCCATGATGTTCCAGCAGATCCAGTCCATGATGAGTTCGACCTCCTCGGGGGAGCCCATCAACTGGGAGCTCGCCAACCAGCACGCCCGTCAGGTGGCCGCGCAGAAGGGCGACGCGTCCGTTTCGGCGAAGCAGAAGGGCGCCGTGAACGACGCCATGAAGCTCGCGGACCTGTGGCTCACGGACAACACCGCGTTCGGCGAAGCCCCCGTGCTGCCGTCCGCGTGGGCGCGCGCCGAGTGGATCGAGGCCACGTGGGAGACCTGGAAGGAGATGACCACCCCGGTGGCCACCTCCGTGTCCAAGGCCATGTCCGACGCCCTGACCCAGCAGTTGCCCCCCGAGCTCTCCCAGGCCATGGGCGGGGCGGACCTGTCCGGGATGCTCTCCGGCGCGGGCTCCATGATGTTCGGGATGCAGCTGGGACAGGCCGTGGGTGCGCTCTCGTGCGAGGTGCTGTCCTCCACGGACGTGGGCATCCCCCTGGCCAAGGGCCGCTGCGCGCTCGTGCCGTCCAACGTGGCCGAGTTCAGCGAGGGGCTGGACCTGCCGGCCTCGGACGTGATGCTGTACCTGGCCATCCGCGAGGCCGCCCACACGCGTTTGTTCCACGGTGTGCCGTGGTTGCGCCAGTACGTGCTGGACCTGATCACGGCGTTCGCGTCCGAGATCCACATCGACATGGACCGGATCGAGTCCATCGCCCAGGAACTCGACCCCTCCGACCCCTCGGGCATCCAGGACGCGCTGGCCTCCGGCGTGTTCAGCCCCGAGATGACCCCGCGCCAGGAGGCCACACTCGCCAAGCTCGAGACGGTCCTCGCGCTCGTGGAGGGTTGGGTCAACCGCGTCACCGTGGCCTCCACTGCCAACATCCCCTCCGCCGCCGCCCTCACCGAGATGATGGCCCGACGCCGCGCCGAGGGCGGGCCCGCCGAGCGCACCTTCGGTTCCCTCGTGGGTCTCGAACTGCGCCCCCGCCGATTGCGTGAGGCAGCGACCTTCTGGGGCTACGTGGAGGAACAGCGCGGGATCACCGAGCGCGACAGCCTCTGGGAGTCCCCCGAGCTGCTGCCCACCAACGAGGACCTCGACGATCCCCAGGGCTTCGAGGAGCGCCGCGGGCTGCTCACGGCCAGCGACGAGGAGATGGACGCCGCCCTGGAGAAGCTGCTGGCCGGCGGGTACGAGGACGGCCGGCAGGCCCCGGGGGGCGCGAGTTCCACCGGCCAGGCCTCCGCGGACGCGGAGCAGGGTGCGTCCGGGGAGACGTCGACTGGACGCGAGCCGGGTGAGAGCACGGGCACTGCCGGCGACGACGACCAGGACGATCCCGACACCACGCGGGACGAGGACTGATCGTGGGCGGCTGGGCCTCCGTGTAGTAGGCCCGTCGTACGGACTTCAGGGTTCGCGGCCGGGCCCGTACGAACGGCCCGGAGCCACTCGCACCGAGACTCGTGCGGACCTCGTACCGACCCGGCTCGCCGGGCTGGCCCCTCGGGTGCCTCACTCCCGGCCCGTGACCTGCGCGGGGTTCCGCTCCGCCCACGCGGCGCCGTCCAGGAACTGGCCGGCGTCGTGCGCCCTGGGGTGGCGCCGTGCCATCTCCCAGAACCGCTCGTTGTGGTGAGCCTCGAGCAGGTGCACGAGCTCGTGCAGCACCACGGTCTCCAGAACCCACTCGGGCGCGTCCGCGAGTCGCCGTGAGATCCGAATGGCACCCGTGGCGGGGGTCGCCGAGCCCCACCGTGTGTGCTGGCGGGCGGACCACGTGATGCTCGTGGGCCGGGCACGACCCTCCAGGTAGGTCCGGGACAGCCGCTGCGCCATCTCCTCCAGCGCCGTGTCGGAGTGCCGCGTGCGCGAGGCCGCCTCCGCCGCGCGCCGCTTGGCCACGACCCTGGGAACGAGAGTTGCACTCCAATGCGCGATCTGGGCACGGGTGGCCCGTTGCGGCACCGAGAGCACCACGGCGTCCCCGCTGAAGTGGGCGTTGACGGTCTTGGTGCGGCGGGCACTGCGCTTGACGACGATCTCCGGCATCTCCTCCGGTGGTTCGACGATTCTGGCTCGTGGTGGGGGCATGCCCCCAGTTCACCACCCCGCCCGGGCGGGGCACGAACCGGGACGCAGAAGGGGAGCACGGTGCCCGCGGCACCCGTCCTGTGGATTGCCCCGCTCCGGCCGCGGGAGCACCCCGCTTCGGCAACCCTGGTGCCATGACCCACCGTTGCCCAACCGCCCCCGAGGAACCCTGCGCTCCCCCGGCGCTCGACGAGCTGCGCGTTCTCGCGCTCGGGCTCGACCCCCTCACCGCCGCCGTGTGCCTCGCGCTCGCGGAGGCCGGGGTCTGCCTGCTCAACGTCCGGGATCCTGCACCCGTCGGGACCGCGGACGTCCGCCACGGCCCGTATCCCGCGGAGTTCCAGGGCCAGCCGCGTGAACTGGTGCTGAGGACCCTGCTGCGGCGCAGATCCCCGCGCTGCGCCCCGCTCAGCGCACCCGAGCTCTTCCCGTCGGCGGCGGTGCCCACCGCCGTGGTGCTCCACACGTGGTCCGTGCCCGGTGATCTCGTGGCGGACCTCGCCACGGCTTCCTCCCCGGACCTGGACCCGGCGCTGCCCACCCTGAGCGTGGTCCGCGACGGCGGGTCCGTGGTTGTCTGGCCCCTCACCGACTGGGCGCACCGCCCGTGCCGGGCCTGTGTGGCGAGTGCGGTCCGTGAAGCGCGACGCGCGTTCCGTGGGTCCCCAACCACGCCCGGCGAGCCTCTGCTTCCGCGTCAGGACGGGACGATGGCCGTGCTGACGCGCACGGTGGCCACCGGGGAGATCGCGGGTCGCCTGCTGTCCCACGTGCTGCGGGACGACGCCGCTCCGCGGGCGGCACCGTCCGACCCGCCACACGACGCTCCCCCGGACGTGCCACCTGCCGGCACCGAAACGGCACCGTCCGGCCCACCGCCGGCCCGGCCCACCGCCGGAACGCAGTCACCTGACGGTCCGGAAGCGTGCCTCGTGCTGCGCCGGGGGCTGACGGTTCTGCCTTTGGCCCCGGATCCGAGGTGCCTGTGCTCCCTCGCGTTCACCGGGCTGTGAACCGTGTGTGCGGAGTGCGCCGTACCACCCGTGCCCGCTCAGACGGAGTCGCGGTCCACCGTGAAGGCCCCCGCCGTGTCCGGGGGCGAGGGTGCGGGCTCGTCCCGCACCAGGGCGTTGATCACGGCCACGATGTGCCGGGCCGTGACCTCCGGGTCCAGCGCCACCATGGTCAGCGGAGGGTCGGCCAGCGCCGCCGCCGGGGAGTCGTTGACCCCCACGATCGCGAGGTCCGCGGGCGCTTTCCAGCCGAGCCGCCGCATCCCGCAGAGCACGGCGAGCGCGGCGGTGGTGTCGTGGGCGCACACCCCGGACGCCCCCGGGTGCCGTTCGCGCCACTGCAGCAGCACATCGGCCGCCCCGCGGGGATCCGCAGGAAGGGGAAGAGCGCTCGGGCGAGGCAGGCCACGGGCCGCGCACTCGCGCTGCAGCACCTCGAAGCGCCACTGGGAGACGCCGTGCATGTGCTCCCCGCCCGTGATCGCATAGCCCAGGTGCGTATGGCCCGCGGCCACGAGCCGCTGCACCTGCACCCTGGCGATGTCCCGCTCACGGAGACCCGTGATCCACCGCCCCATGTCGTCCGAACCGGTCCAGGAGAGGACGCCGCGCACGCCACTTCGACGCATGCGCTCGGCGTCGTCCTCCGCGAGGTCCCACGCGAGCACGGCGGCCGGCGTCACGGAGGACCAGACCTGGGCGGCGGGGCGGCGGGTCCACGCATGGATCACCATGGACAGCCCCACCTCGGAGAACAGCACCGAGAGCCGCTCCACGATCACCCCGATGTCCTCGGTGAGGGACCCCGCTGGCGGGAGGTATAGCAGCACGGAGGTGGAGCGGCCCCGGCCGAGCGCCCGCGCCTCCGCCGAGGGCGCGTAGGAGAGCTCCCGGGCGGCGTCGAGCACGCGGCGTCGGGTGCCCGCGGAGATGGACTGTGAGGGGGTGTCGTTGAGCACGAAGCTCACGGTGGTGCGGGAGACCCCGGCCAGCCGTGCCACGTCGGCGCTCGTGGTCCGCCGTGCGGGGGTGCGGTGCCGGTGCATGCTCGTGAGTTCTCCCTGGAGGTCGGTGGCCACATGGTAGCGAGTGGCCCACCGCCGCCGGGCCCTGATGCCCCACGAATGTGAGCTGTTACACTCGACAACCATCAAGCTAACACGCGTTAGTGTGCACCGGCACGGACCGCTACCGACCCGGGCCCCTCCCGGCGCACGGCCTGCCTGCAGGGAACTGGAAGCGGCCACGTCGCCGCGAGGTTTCGGAGCCGGTACCCGTCGGGAACGCCGTCGGGCACCGGCTGCACCACCCGGATCCGACCGGGGCGCGCGACCGCAAGGAAGTTGGAGAACCACATGGACACTCAGGACGTCGACGTGATCATCATCGGTGCCGGGATCTCCGGCATCGGCGCCGCTCGGGAGCTCGCCGGCACCGGCCGCACCGTCCGCATCCTCGAGGCGCGCGAGAACATGGGCGGCACGTGGGACCTCTTCCGGTACCCGGGTATCCGCTCGGACTCGGACATGGCCACCTTCGGCTACCGCAGCCACCCCTGGACAGGAGAGCGCAGCCTGGCCACTGGGGACACCATCCTCGACTACGTCCACTCGGCGGCCGAGGAGGCCGACGTCACGAAGGACATCCGGTTCGGGCGGCGCGCCGAGCAGGCACGGTGGTCCTCCGAAACCCACACGTGGACCGTCACGCACCGCGACGTCCACACGGGCGGGGCCGAGCAGCTCACCGGCCGGTGGCTGTTCATGGCCACGGGCTACTACCGCTATGACGAGGGCTTCACCCCCGACTGGCCCACGCTGTCCGAGTTCGAGGGGACCGTGGTCCACCCGCAGCACTGGCCGGAGGACCTGGACGTGGCGGGCCGTCGCGTGGTCGTGATCGGCAGCGGCGCCACCGCCGTGACCCTCGTGCCCGCGCTCACGGACCGCGGCGCTCACGTGAGCATGCTGCAGCGCTCCCCGTCCTACGTGGCCTCCGTGCCCGGCAGGGACGAGACTGGCATCAAGCTGCGCAAGTGGCTGCCGCCGCGCGTGGCCGGGGAGGCCAACCGCTGGCGCAACATCGTGCGCTCCATGGCCATCTACGAGTTCAGCCGCCGCCGACCGCAGGCCATGCGGGACCTGCTGCACCGCGGGGCTGTGAAGCACCTGGGCCCCACCTTCCCGGTGGACGAGCACTTCACCCCCGAGTACGACCCGTGGGACCAGCGGCTGTGCGCGGCACCGGACGGCGACTTCTTCAAGGCTGTGCGCGGGGACCACGCCGAGGTGGTCACGGACACCATCGAACGCTTCACCGCGGACGGCATCCAGCTGCGCTCGGGCCGTCACCTCCAGGCGGACGTGATCGTCACCGCCACGGGGCTCAACGTGCAGTTTCTTGGGAACATGGATCTCGTGGTGGACGGGGAGACCGTGGATCCGGCCGCGCGCGTGAGCTACCGTGGCATGATGCTCGACGGCGTCCCCAACATGGCCTTCGCCATCGGGTACACGAACTCCTCGTGGACCCTGCGCGTGGACCTGATCACAGAGTACTTCCGGCGGCTGCTGGACCGCATGGACCGCGAGGGTGCCGTGGCCGTCACGCCCCGGTACTCCGGCCCCCGCACCGGGCTGCGCCCGCTCATCGACCTGGCCTCCGGCTACATCCAGCGTGGCGCGCACCTGCTGCCCCGCCAGGGCCGCGACGGGGCATGGAACGTGCGGCAGAACTACCTGCGGGACCGGGTGCTGTTCCGTCCGGGTGCCGAGAAGGACGAGCAACTGGAGTTCACGGTGCCCGCCCGCACCGCCTCGGGGGTGGGCGCGTGAGCACGCAGATGTGGAACGGGCTGAGCTGGCGCGAGACCGGTGAGGGCACCCCGGTGCTGCTGATCCACGGGATCGGACGCAGCCTGGCCGACTGGGACGAGCAGCACGAGCGTCTGGCCGCGCGGCACCGTGTGATCAGCGTGGACCTCCCCGGCTTCGGTGGCTCCGAGGTCCCCACCGAGGGCATGAGCCTCTCGAATCTCGCCTCCCGCGTGGCGGAGTTCGTGCGCGCCCAGGGCATTGCGCCGGCCCACGTGGCCGGCAACTCCCTGGGCGGGGCCGTGGCCATGCAGCTCACCGCCGACCACCCGGAACTCGTGCGCAGCCTGCTGCTCGTGGACTCCGCAGGATTCGGACGGGGCGTGAGCCCGGCCCTGCGTCTCGCGGCGCTGCCCGGGGTGGGCGAGCGCGCACTGGCACCGAGCCGCAAGGGTGCGCTGCGCTCCGAGCGGGCCATGTACCACGACCCCGCCCTGGCCACGCCCGAGCGCGTGGAACGCGGCTACGAGCTCGCGCAGCGCCCCGGCGGCTCCGAGGCCATGCTGCAGATGCTGCGCTCGATCGGCTCGATCGCGGGTGTGAAGCGGCCCTGGCGGCGCCGGCTGCTCCCCCGCGTGCGGGCCACCGGTGTTCCCGTGTTCATCATGTGGGGCGACAAGGACACGGTGCTGCCCTTCCGTCACCTCGCCCGCGGGGCGAAGGCCCTGGGGGCTCGCAGCCACCGGTTTCCCGACACCGGCCACGGGCCCATGATCGAGCGGCCCGACGAGTTCGCCCGCCTGGCCACCGAGTTCTGGGCGAGCGCGGAGCGCAGCTGACGACGCCACACGAGCCGGTCCCGGTCCACGCTCACCCGCCGCGCTGCGACCACACAACGCGTCACCGGGTGGTGGTACCGGTCGTCCCGGCCGGGCCTCGGCCGCACCCGCTTAGTGGCCGCCGCGGCGTCGTGCCGGGGTGCGCGGCGCGGGGGGCAGCACAGCATCGAGGAAACGGGACCGGACCCGGTTGGGCCGACCGCCCGGGGTCCGGGACAGCGACCACGAGAGCACGAGGTGCTCCCGCGCGCGGGTGATCCCCACGTAGAGCAGCCGGCGCTCCTCGTCCATGGCATCCGGGGTGTCGGCGAAGCTGATGGGCATGAGTCCCTCGGAGAGCCCCACGAGGAACACGGCATCCCACTCCAGGCCCTTAGCCGAGTGCAGGGACGCGAGCGTGACCCCGTCCACCACCGGGGCCTCCTGGGTGGTCGCACGGCGTTCGATCTCCTGCGCGAAACCGGCGAGCGACAGCGTCTCGCCGTCCGCCACGGCGCGGCGGGCCATGGTGTCCGCGAGCGAGACGAGTGCACGCAGGGACTCCCACTTGGCGCGCGTGGCGCTGTCGGAGCGCGGGGCCCGCTCCGTGTAGCCGAGCGAACCGAGCATGTCCCGCACCTGCTGGGGGACGTCCGCGCGGTCCGCGCCCGCCGTGCGTGCGGCGGAACGGATCTGCACGATGGCCTGCCGGATCTCGGGCCGGTTGAAGAACCGTTCGGAGCCGCGCAGCTGGAAACCGATGTTCGCATCCGCGAGTGCGGCTTCGAATGCCTGCGACTGGCCGTTGGTGCGAAACAGGACGGCGATCTCGTGCGGGGCCACGCCGTCGTCGATCAGGTCCTGGATCCGCACGGCCACGCCCGCGGCCTCGGCCTCGTCGTCCGGGTACTCGTTCCACGCGGGCTCGGGGCCCGCGGGGCGCTGGGAGACCAGGCGCAGCGGTGTGGCCCACGTGTCCGGGGTGGACGTGAGGGACGGACGGCGCGCGGCCAGCAGCCGGTTGGCGGTGTTGACCACCTGAGGGGTGGAGCGGTAGTCGCGGATCAGCTCCACCACAGACGCGCCGGGGTACCGGGACGGGAACTCCAGCAGGTGCCGGGACGTGGCGCCCGTGAAGGAGTAGATGGTCTGGGAGGCGTCCCCCACCACGCAGAGATCGTCCCGGGAGCCGAGCCACGCGTCCAGCAGCCGCTGCTGCAGGGGCGAGACGTCCTGGTACTCGTCCACCACGAACTGGCGGTACTGCGCGTGCACCGCCGCGGCGATCCGCTCGTCCTCCTCCAGGATCCCCACCGTGATCAGCAGGACGTCCTCGAAGTCGATCAGGTGCCGGTCCGCCTTGAGGTCCTCGTAGGACTGGTAGAGCCGCTGCATGGTGCGGACGTCGTAGCCCGCGGGCATGTCCCGCTGGCCCGCCGCCTGCGGATAGGTGTCCGGGGTGTGCATGGAGACCTTGGCCCACTCGATCTCGGCCGCGACGTCCCGGACGGTCGCCCGGTCCGTGGTCAGGCGCATGGCCTGGGCGGCCTCAGTGATCAGTCTCGCCTTGTGGTTCACGAGCCCCGGCGGGGGCCCACCCACGGCCTGCGGCCAGAAGTACTGCAGCTGGCGCAGGGCGGCAGAGTGGAAGGTCCGGGCCTGCACACCGGGAGCCCCGAGGGCCCGCAGCCGCTGGCGCATCTCATTGGCGGCGCGCGCGGTGAAGGTCAGGGCCAGGGTCTTCTGGGGGGTATAGACCCCCGAGGCGATGCCCCACGCGATGCGGTGGGTGATGGCCCGCGTCTTGCCGGTGCCCGCTCCAGCGCGCACGCACACCGGACCGTTCAGTGTGGTCGCGACCACGCGCTGCTCCGGGTCCAGGCCTCCGAGGATCCGCTCCTCGGCGCTCTGCTCCACGCTCACCAATCGGTCCCCGGGAGGTCCTCGCCCAGCCAGCTGACGATCAGCGCGTGCGCGATCGACACCCTCCCCGGCAGCGTGACCTCACCGGTGCGGGTGCTCGTGAGCAGCTGCTCGCGCGTGAACCACCGGACGTCCAGGATCTCCTCGCCGTCCGCCTCGGCCACCGATGTGTGGGCCACGGCGCGGAAGCCCAGCATCAGGGAGCGGGGGAACGGCCACGGCTGAGAGCCCTGGTACTGCACGGTGTCCACCGTGATCCCGGCCTCCTCGCGCACCTCGCGCACGACCGCTTGCTCGGCGGACTCCCCCGGCTCGACGAAGCCTGCGAACGTGGAGTACATGTTGCCGGCCCATGCCGCAGAGCGGCCCAGCAGGATGCGCTGCGAGGCCGGGTCCGGGCCGTCCTCGACCACCGCCACGATGACCGCTGGATCCGTGCGGGGGAAGTGCAGCGAGTCGTCCTCGAGGCAGCGCCGGGCCCACCCGGAGCGGATGCTCTGCGTGAGCGCCCCGCAGCGAGGACACCGCGGGTGGTCGCGGTGCCACAAGGCCACCGCCTGCGCCGTGACGAGCAACGACGTCTGCTCGGGATCCACCACGGTGGCCAGCGTGCGCAGCCCCTCCCACCGGGCACCGTCGAGACCGGACAGCTGGGTGTCCTCGGGGAAGGTGCGCAGGATCACCTGGGTGCCGTCCGCCAGGCGGCCCAGGTACACGTCCGGGCGGCCGGCATCGTCCGTGGGTCCCGGGACCTCCGCCACGAGCGGGAGGACCAGGGCGCCGTCGCGCGTGGGGGCCTGGGAGCCCCGCAGCACGAGCACCCGCGCGGTGGGCGAGGCGAGCGCCTCAGCCACGAGATCGC
>NZ_DDIY01000015.1:138366-152814 GCF_002338785.1 Kocuria sp. UBA1838
ATGAGATCATCCGACCACTGTAGACCGGGGTCCGGACATCCTCACGGGCCGCGGTGGACAGCCCACCCCGGGCCGAGGCCGGTAGGGTGGGTGAGGTGAGAATGACCCCCGAATTGCTGGCCGCCGTCGCGGCCGCGGCCGTGCCCGGGGTGGCCCCTGTGGCCACCGGTCCTTCTCCCGACGACGCCGCGGATTTCCGCTCGTGCGTGGTCCAGGACTCCGAGGGTCGCCGCTGGCGCGTCCGCAGTCCCCTGAACACCGAAGCGAGCATGCGCCTGGAGACCGAGCACCTGGTGTTGCAGGCGTTCACCCCGTCCGTGCGCTCGCGGTTGCCGTTCCACCTGCCCACGGTCGCGGGGTCCGTGGCGCAGGACGGGTTGCGCACTTTTGTCTACTCGCACCTGCCGGGTCACACGCTCAGCCTGCGGGAGTTCCAGCGGCAGAACGAACATCCCGAACCTCCCGTGCACACGCCCTCCCCGAGTGCGACGCCGCGCGCCCCCCTGGCCGTGCAACTGGGCCGTTCGCTCGGGTGCCTTCATTCTCTGCCCCGTGCGCTCGTGATGGACGCGGACCTGCCCGCCTACAGCGCCGAACAGTGCCGCAAGCGCATGCTCCACGATCTCGATCAGGCCGCGACCACGGGGCTGATCCCCGGGGACCTATTGCGTCGGTGGGAGGAGGCCCTCGAGGACACCACACTGTGGCAGTTCTCCACGCGCGTGGTGCACGGGGACCTACACGAGGACAACATCACCGTGGACCACGGTTCACTCGCGTCCTTCACGGGGTGGAGCGATCTGCACGTGGGCGATCCCGCCGTGGACTTCTCATGGCTCGTGGGCATGTCCGACCCTGCGTTCGCGGACACCGTGCTAGAGGCCTACTCCGTGGCGGCCGTCCAACCCCCGGACCGCCATCTGTTGCGCCGCGCGCACCTCAAGGCCGAGTTCGCGCTCGCGGAATGGCTCGTGCGCGGTGTGGACCGGGGCATCACGTCCATGGTGGACAACGCCCAGCGGATGCTCACGACCCTCGCGGCGGACGTGCGGGCCAGCGCGTCGCCATCCCCGGGGGTGGCCGGTCCGCCGCCCGCCTCAACCGCGTCGGCCGCCGCTTCCGGTGCGGATCGGGCCGGCGACTCCGACGTCGACTCGGTGGACCGCACTGACTCCGACGGCCGCGCCCTCGACGGCGACTCCGCCCCGGACGGTCACCCGAGCGACGACGGCTTGTCCTCCGACCATCACTCCGGCGAGCGCGGCTCCTCCATCGGCGGTTCCTCCGCGGCGTCCGGATCCGTCACGCCCACCTCGTAGAGCGAGCTCACCACGGCCTCGAGTTCCGTCTCGTCCGCGAGGTCGTGGGGACGCACCACCTGGTCCGCGGCCACGTAGTAGAACGCCGCCGACACAAGCTCCACCGGGACCTCGTGCAACCGCGCGAACGCCAACCGGTACAGCGCGAGCTGCCCGGACTTGCGCTTGAGCTCCCGACCGTGCGGGATTCGCCCTGTTTTCCAGTCCACGAGTTCCCAGCCGTCCGCGGTGCGGAACACGGCATCGATCCGACCGCGCACCGTGAGCGACCCCACCGGGGTCTCCACGGGCAGTTCGATCGCGTAGGGCTCCAGGGACGCCCACGGGCTGTTCCGGAAGGTCTCGGCGAGCCGGGGCAGGTCCAGGTCCTCGTCCACGTAGTCGTCGGAACCGGGCAGTTCGTCCGCGTCGAAAATCGCGGAGTCCCCGAAGTAGTTCTCAACCCACGTGTGGAACGCCGTGCCCGCCCGGGCCGCGGAGCCCGGTTTGCGTGGCATGGGTCGGCGCAGATTGCTGATGAACCCCTCGGGATCGGTGTCCATGGCCACGAGCGCGGACGCCGAGACGTGGGAGGGCATGTGCACGCTGCGGTCCTCCTCGGACGCCGCGCGGCGACCCAGCAACAGTTCGGCCTCGCGCCGCCACCGCGTGACCACGTCACCGGAGGGCCCCTGTGCCAATTCCTCGTCCGTGAGCTCGCGGGTGTCCGGGAAACCGCGCTCGGCCACGGCGCGGGCAGCGCGTTCCATGACCTCTCGGCGGCCCCGGTGTGCCGGAGCGATCACGGTTTCCATGTGCTCGCCGTCCGCGGAGCGTTCGGTGCGCACGAGTTCCGGTCCCTCCACGGGGTCGTACGGCCACAGCGCGCTGACCCGGGTGTCCCGCTGCGGGTTGGTGGCATCCGGTTCCGGCTCGACCCACGGACCCGCCTCGAAACCGGGGCTCGATCCCTCGAGCAACTCCCGCGCTTCGAGCAAAAACGGTGAGGCCTCCTTGACCTCCTGGGCGGTGCCCCGGAACACGCTGCCGGAGAGTTCGAGCAGGGACTTGGCGCGCGTGAACGCGACATAGGCCAACCGACGTTCCTCGGCGAGGTCGTACTGTTCGACGTCCTCCGCGAAGTCCTCGTAAGAACTCTCGAGTTCGCGCACGTCCGAGACGCGCGCATCCCACTGGGGCAACTGAGCGGCGTCGCCCCGTAACGGCCACGGCAGCTTGGCCGCTTCCAGGGTCCACGCGGAGGACTTCTTGGAGGGGAAGTCGTTCTTGTTGAGCCCGGGGACGTAGACGTGGTCCCACTCGAGGCCCTTGGAGGCGTGGACCGTGAGCAGTTGTACGGCGTCCCGGCGCGTGTGCGCGGGCGGAAGTTCCAGGCCGTTCTCTTCGTGGGACGCGGCCTCGAGCCAGTCCAGGAACGCGGCGACGTCGTGCGTGCGGGTCGTGGCCGTGAACTGGACCGCCTGGTCGTGGAAGCCGTCCAGGTTGCGCCGCGCGTGCACGGGATCCTCCCCGGGCAGCGCGGCGAGTTCGATATCGAGGCCCAGCACGGTCTCGACCTCGTGGATCACGGTGGTCAGCTCGTCCCCGAGCACACTGCGCAGGTCTCGCACATCCCGGCGCAATGCGCGTAACCGGCGCACGCCCTCGGCACTGATCCCGCGACCGCGCGAGGAGACCCAGCCCTCGGGGGGCAGTGTCTCGAGCGCCTCGATCAGGCTCGCGCGGTCCACGATGTCCGCCATGACCACGGGCTCCTCGGCGTTCTCGCCGGTGGTGGCCGCGTCGTCGGCGGGCTCCGGATCCTCGCCGCGGGCGGCCCGCTCGTGGCCGCGCTCGAGGGCCGCGGCCCAATCGCCGAGTGCCGCGAGGTCGCGTGCACCCAGCCGCCACCTGGCACCGGCGAGCAATCGGGCGAGGGCGTCCGAGCGGCCCGGATCGGTGAGGACGTGGAGCATCGCGACGACGTCGGCGACCTCCGGGGTGTGCAACAGCCCACCCAGCCCGACCACTTCGTAGGGGATGTCCCGGGCTTCGAGTTCCAGGCGCAGGGGTTCGAACTGCGCGCGTTTGCGGCACAGCACGGCCATGGTGGGCATCTCGTCCGGGGCCTGGCCCTGATGCGCGGCCCGCTGGTCCTGGATCGACGCGGCCACGGCCTGGGCCTCCTCGGTGTCCGTGAAGTAGCGGCTCACCCGCACACGACCGCGCACCGCACCCGGCGCCGGGTCCAGCGGCGGGACCTCGACCGTGGCCGCGGAACGGCTCCACGCGGGCGGGGTGCGCAGCGGCTCGGCCACGGCGTTCGCCACCTCGAGGACCGCGAGGCTGTTGCGCCACGCCGTGGTGAGGAAACTCGTGTCCGCGAACCGGGACGGCTCCACGTCCGAGGACCCCCGGACCGGGAAGTTCTCCACGAAACTGAACAGCTGGCCGGAGGACGCCCCCCGGAAGCCGTAGATGGACTGCTGGGGATCGCCCACGGCCATGACGCAGTGCCCCTCCCCGAACAATCCCGAGAACAGGGCCAACTGGGCGTGGGACGTGTCCTGGAACTCGTCCAGCAGGACCACCGAGAAGCGTTCCCGCTCGACCGTGCGCGCGTGGGGGTCCATCCGCACGATCCGTGCCGCGAGTGCCAGCAGATCACCGTAGTCGAGCGCCGAGTCCACGCGCTTGGCCGCGCGGAAGCGCTCCACGAGCTGCGCGAGGACCTCGGTCTGCTCCATCCGGCGCACGGCGTCCTGCACCTTGCGCCCCGGGGACTTCTTCCGCCCGTCCGGAGGGGTGTCCAGGCACATCGCACGCAGCCGGCCCACGAACTCGTGGATCCGGCGCGGTTCCACGAGGTGCTCCGAGGCCTCGGACGCCAACTGCATGAGACCCGTGGTGAGCGTGGATGCGGCGGGCACGGTCGCGGGCAACGGACCGTCCCAGCTCTGCACGAGGTCGTGTGCGAGTTGCCAGGCCTGGGCCTGACCGAGCAGGACGGTGTCCGCTTCCACGCCCAGCCGAAGCCCGTAACTGCGTACGAGCGAGTTCGCGTAGGAGTGGTACGTGCTGACCGTGGGCTCCTGCGCCGCGGCCGGGGCGTTGTCGTCCTCGGGTTCGTCGATGAGTCCCGCGCGGCGCAGGTTCCGCAGCTTCTGGTTGATCCGCTGGGACAGTTCGCCCGCGGCCTTGCGCGTGAAGGTGACCCCGAGGATCTCGTCCGGGCGGGCCAGCCCGTTGGCCACAAGCCACGCGACGCGATCGGACATGGTGGTCGTCTTACCCGAGCCCGCGCCCGCCACGACCAGTCGTGGGGTCAACGGGGACGCGATCACCGCGGCCTGTTGCTCGGTGGGCGGGAAGTCCCCGAGCGCCTCCGCGATCTCGTACGGGGAGTACCGGACGTCCTGCGGTGAGCGGGGCTGGGGGGCGGAATCCTGCTGGGTCATTTCTCTGTGACCTGCCTTCCCTGGGCGCACAGCGGACACAGCCACGGGACGGAGCACCGGATCCCGAATCCGGCCTCCTGATCCGCGGTGTGCCGCGCTTCGAATCGCGTGCCCGCCACGAGGAGGGCCGCTTGCGTGATGAGGTCCCGCGCCCAGCGGTGTTCCTCGTCCAGGGGGTCCTGGACTTGCACACCGGGCGACGCCGCGGGGCTGCCGAGCTGGACGAGCAGCGCTCCCCCTGGTTGGGCGGACACGGCGCCCTCGGGCAGCTCGATGCGCTCCGGACGTCGGGTTTCATGCAGATCCTCGGTGCGGGAGGCCTCCTGCATGGCCCGCCCGGCGCCGGCCTGCAAGGCCACCTGATACGCGCCCAGCTGCGGGTGCTCGGGGATGTCCTTCTTGGTCGGCTGGTGTTTGCCGGTCTTGAGATCCACGACGACGTGGCGCCCGTGGGCGTCCACCTCCAGCCGGTCCACGCGCCCGGTCAGCAGGGCGTCCCGGGCCTCGCTGCGCACCAGGACCTCGAAACTGCCCTCCACCGAGACGAGCTCGCGCCCGTGCTCGGAGCGCATCTCCCGCGAGTACTGCGCGAACTTACGCAACATCTTCTCCGCGCGTTCGAGCTCCTGCTCCCCCGTCCAGCCGTGGGGCATGCCCAGGGAGGGCCAGCGGCGGCGCAGGTGCGCGATCAACTCGACGCTGTCGGCGTCCGGGAGTCGCTCGGCGATGTCGTGCACGAGCGTTCCCAGGCTGCGCCGCAGATCGGTCACCTCGGTGGCATGGGCCTCGCTCACGAACCAGTCGAGCGGGCTGCGGTGGATCGTCTCGATCGTGGACGGGGAGACGCGTACCGCCTCGTCCGGTGCGAACAGCGCGTCCTCGGTGGACAAAGCGTTGCGGCCCCACCACTGCTCGGGCGCGGCACCCGGCACGGGCTCTGCGAGGGCGGCGAAATCATGCAGCAGACGCGCGGCGGCCTCTCGTTCGTGGGCGGCCGCGTCCGGTTGCTGCACGGTGCGGCGCAGCGCACCCGTGAGCTGGCGCAACGTGAGGGGTTCGGGTGCGCTCAGTTCCTCGACGGAGATGCCGGGATCGTCGCGGCTCCCACCGGCCACGAGGTCCACGAACTCGGACGGTTGCTCGTCCTGGCTGGCCACCGCGGTGACCGTGAGGCCGGCCGTGGCGCGGGAGACGGCCGTGGCGAACTGCCGCAGTTCGTCGAAGCGCACCTGCCGCAACCGGTCCACCGCGCTCAACCGTGTGGCCTGTTCCGGCCCGTGGTCCAGGGCGTCGGTGAGCACGTCCGTTCCCAGCAACTGACCGCGCAGGGCGGTGTTGGGCCACACCCCCTGTTGCACCCCGGCGACGACCACGTGCGCCCACTGCCGACCCGCCGACCCCGCGGGGGTCATCACCGAGACGTTGTCCTCCGCCGGTGCTCGGGCCGCCAGGGTGTCCATGGGCAACTCCTGGTGGTCCATGTAGTCCATGAACGCCCGTGCCGTGGCGCCCGGGACCTGGTCCACGAACCGCTCGGCGGCCTCGAACAGTCCGACGACGGCGTCCAGGTCCCGGTCCGCCCGCACGGCCTCCGCTCCCCCGGCCAGGGCACGACGCCGCCAGCGCGGTGCGACCCCGGACGCGTCCCACAGGGCCCACAACACGGATTCAGCGGTGGCGCCGGGCTCGTCCAGCGCCTCCTGACCGGCCTGGAGCATGTCAGCGACGCGCGCCGCGGAATCCGAGTGCACCTCCGCGAGCTCGAGCAACACACCGTCCGCGAGCGCCTGGACGAGGAGGTCGTCGCTCGTGCGTCCACCCCCCGTACGCAGCTCGTAACCGCGCAGTTTCTGGCGGATCCGGCGCACCTCCATGGGGGACGCCCCGCCGATCCGCGACGTCAACAGGGCCACCGCGGCACTGGCCGTGAGCATGGATCGGTGGGCGGCCCGCTCACGGTCTGCGTCCTCGGCCTCCGAGCCTTCCATCGACGTTCCGGAAGCGGAATCGGGATCGTCGCCCGGTTGCCCACCCCGGCCCGGGCCGGCCTCCTGTGCTTCCTGATCAAGTGCTCCGTCCGGTTCCGCGACCGCATCCTGCGCCGCGAGCAACAAGCGCAGGGCATGCAGCAGCGGGATCACCGCGGGTTCCTCCCGCAAGGGGGTCTCGGCGGCGGACGTGGTCGTGGGCACGCCCAGCGCCGACAGCTGCCGGGTCAGCGCCGACAATTGGGAACCGCTGCGCACGATCACCGCCATGTCCCGGTAGGGCACACCGTGCAAAACATGCAAGCGCAAGAAGTGGTCCGCGCACCAGCGCGCCTGGGCCGTGGGCGAATCGAAGAGCGTCGCGCGCACCGAACCCGGCGCTGCGGCGTCGTCGGCAGGGTGGGCGTCGTCGGCGGCATGGAGGTCGTCGGCTGTGTCGGCATCGGTTGCCTGGGAGGCGATGTGCTCGGTCGCACGGGGTTGCTCGGGAGCCCGCTGGACCCGGGCCCCCGGCACGACCGAGATGGCCCGCGCCACGCGCTGCCACGCCTCGTTGACCCGCAGCGGCATGCGGTGACTCGTGCCTAGCTGTAAGCGCTGCAGTGGCCGAGCGGGGGTGCCCACCCGGTCCTCGAGCGTGCGCAACAGGTCCGGGCGGGCGCCGCGGAACCCCTGGACGGTGGTGTCCGGATTGGCGGTGAACACGGCGTCCCGGCCCCGGGTGAGCACCCCGATGAGCCGGTGGGCGGACGGGGTGGCGTCCTGGAGGTCGTCCACGAGCACGACGTCCAACCGGTCCTGTTCCCGGGCGAGGAAATCCGGATTCTTCTCGAGGACGCGGGCCGCGCGGTCCACGAGCTCGGACGGGTCGAAGGCGTTGGGCATGCGCAGGGCGCGGATCTGCTGGTACTCGGCGCGGAACGCCGCCGCGCTGCGCCACTCGGGGCGACCGAGGGGTTGCGCCCAGCGCGCCAGGACGTCGGGCGCCATGCGGTATTCGTTCATGCGGTCGAACAGCTCGCGCAATTCGCCGCGGAAGCCGCGCGTGCCGAGCGCCTGATCGAGTTCCGCGGGCCACACCACGGGGCTGCCGTACCCGGCAGCGTGCCCGCGCATCATCTCCGCGAGGAACGCGTCCTGTTCCGGCCCGGACAACAACACCGGTGTGGTGGTGACCCCGGGCAACAGGTCCTGGGCCTGTGCGCGGCGCAGGACGTCGAACGCGTACGCCTGCCACGCGCGCACGAGCGGCGTGCTGATGGTCGCGCGCGCACGGCGGCTGATCTCGTCCCGCAGCGTGGCCGCCAGTTCACGCGATGGCGCGAGCACGAGCAGGCGCTGCGGATCGGCTCCCTCGACGATCCGTCGCACCGCACCCTCCACGGTCACCGTGCTGCGCCCCGTCCCGGGTGCTCCCAGCACGAGGACCGGCCCGTGGTCGGCCGGTAGCTCCACGACGGTGCGTTGCGCGGGGTCCAGCTCCGGGTCCGCCCCGCCGGATTCGACGCCGCGGGGCGGCAGGACGCGCCAGGACGGTTCACGCTGCGTTCGCATGTGGTGATCACATCACGGTCATCCGACACGCATAACGGCCCGCGCACCGACCGGTACCGTGGTCGCATGGCTTCCCCGCACGACACAGGTGACACCGAACAGCCCGCACTCTTCGACGTGCCGCCCCCGCCACCCGCGGCGGACCCCGAGGAACCCGCCGCGCCGCAGCCCGAGCAGCCCACGCTGTTCGACGCCGCGCTCGAGCCCGCGCCTGAACTCACGCGGGACAACGCTGCCGGCGCCCGCTCCGCGCCCTCACGCGACCGCGCGTCCGAAGTAGCACAGAGCGCCGGCGACGACGCCGTCGAGCCCGCGGCGACCGCAGCAACCGTCCCCCACGGGGCGGCTCGCAGGGAGGTCGGCGCCGCGCCGTCGTGGACCGCCGGCGAGCGCGCGGCGTTCGACCTCGAGACCACGGGGCGGGATCCGCAGGAGGCGAGGATCGTGACGGCGTCGGTGGTCCTCGTGGACGCCACTGGGACCGTGACGCGGGAATGGGAGTGGCTCGCCGATCCCGGGATCGAGATCCCCGCGGAGGCCGCCGCGGTCCACGGCGTCACGACCGAGCGGGCCCGCGCCGAGGGCCGCCCCGCCGCGGAGGTCACCGCGCAACTGCACGACGTGCTGAGCGGGCTGTGGCGCGTGGGGATCCCGGTGCTCGCATTCAACGCCGCCTACGACCTCACGGTCCTCGCGAGAGAGAGCGAGCGCCACGGTCTGCCCGCCCCGGCCCCGATGCCCGTGCTGGACCCGTTCGTGCTCAACAAGCAGGTGCACCGCTACCGCCGCGGCAAGCGGACGCTGGGCGCACTGTGCGAGGAGTACGGCGTGGTCCTGGATGCCGCACACACCTCCGCCGCGGACGCATTGGCCACCGAGCGGCTCGCCACCGCCCTGGTCGAACGGTTCGCAGAGCTCGAACGACCCGCGGAAGAGCTGCACGAACTGCAGATCGGCTGGGCAGCCGAGCAAGCGGCGTCGTTGCAGGAGTACTTCCGGCGCCGAGATCCCGAGGCCGTGGTGGACGGCACGTGGCCCGTCCACCCGCACCCCTGACCCCACCCGCACCACTACAGCGACCGTCACGCGCACGACCGCGGCCGTCGCACTGCGCAACGACGACGGCGCGGCACCGCCGGGAACCACCCGGGCGGCGCCGCGCCGTCGTCGTACAGGAAAAGGCGTACAGAAAACGCGAAGCGGATCAGCCTTCGGCGGGTCGAGCCTCCGCTGCCGCACGAGCCGCGGCGGGAAGGGCCGAGAGGATCCGGTCCATGGCCGAATCGTCGTGCGCCGCGGAGAGGAACCACGCCTCGAAGACCGAGGGCGGGAGGTAGACCCCGGCATCCAGCATGGAGTGGAAGAACGGCGTGTACCGGAAGCTCTCCTGAGCCTTGGCGTCCGCGTAGTCGTGTACCCCGCGGGCACCGGTCCCGAAGGCCACCGAGAACAGGTTGCCGGCCACCTGGATCGAGTGATCGACCCCGGCGGCATCGAGGGCCTCGTGCACCCCCGCCTGCAGCTGCTCGGAACGGCGGTCGATGGTCTGATACGCGATCCGGTCCGCGCACTTGAGCGTCGCGATCCCCGCGGCCATAGCCACGGGGTTCCCGGACAGCGTGCCCGCCTGGTACACCGGGCCCATAGGGGCCAGGTACTCCATGATCTCGCGGCGCCCGCCCAGTGCGGCGGTGGGCAGTCCCCCGCCGATGACCTTGCCGAACGTGAACAGGTCCGGGACCCAGTCCTCGCCGTTCTGGTTGCTGAGCCCCCAGTACCCGGCCTCGTGGACGCGGAAGCCCGTGAGCACCTCGTCCAGAATCATCAGGGCGCCGTTGTCCCGGGTGATCCGACGGATGTGCTCGTTGAAGTCGTTCTCCGGGGTGACCACGCCCATGTTGCACGGAGCGGCCTCGGTGATCACCGCGGCGATCTCACCGGGGTGCTCGGCGAAGACGGTCTCGAGCGCCGCGACGTCGTTGTAGGCCACCACGAGCGTCTGGGCGGCGGTGGCCTCGGTGACTCCCGCGGAACCCGGCAGGGCCAGGGTCGCGACACCGGAACCGGCCTCCGACAGGAGCGAATCCACGTGACCGTGGTAGCACCCGGCGAACTTGACCACCAGGTCGCGGCCCGTGAACCCGCGGGCCAGGCGCAGCGCCGTCATGGTGGCCTCGGTGCCCGTGGAGACCATGCGGATCTCCTCGAGCGGGGCCACGCGGTCCACCACGAGCTCGGCGAGTTCGGTCTCACCGCGCGTGGTGGCGCCGAAACCGAGACCGCGCTCCACGGCCTCGTGGACGGCCTCCGTGACCACGGGATGCGCGTGACCGATCAGCGCGGGGCCCCACGAGCACACCAGGTCCACGTACTCGCGCCCGTCCACGTCCGTGAGGTACGGGCCCTTGGCCGCGGCGATGAACGGCGGGGTACCGCCCACGGAGTTGAACGCGCGCACGGGCGAGTTGACGCCCCCGGGCATGACGCGCTGGGCGCGGTCGAACAGTTCTTGCGAAACACTCATGAGATCACTTCATTCCTTTCGCCGGGAGGCTCTCCCGGTGGGACCGTGCCGCGCGACGGCGCGGGCGCGGGGGTTCTGGGGTTACCTGCCGTTCTCCTCATGGAACCAGCGGGCGAGCTCGGTCGCGTAGTAGGTCAGGATCGAGTTGGCCCCGGCGCGCTTGATGGACAGCACGGACTCGCGGATCGCGGCGTCGCGGTTGATCCAGCCGTTCGCCGCGGCGGCCTCGATCATCGCGTACTCACCCGAGATCTGGTACGCCGAGACCGGCACGGGGGACGCGTCCGCGACCTCGCGCAGGATGTCCAGATAGCTCATGGCCGGCTTGACCATGACCATGTCCGCGCCCTCGTCCAGGTCCAGCTGCAGCTCCAGCAGGGCCTCCCGGCGGTTCGCAGGATCCATCTGATAGGTTTTGCGGTCACCCGTGAGCGTGGAGTCCACGGCTTCACGGAACGGGCCGTAGAACGCGGACGAGTACTTGGCGCTGTAGGCGAGGATCGACACGTCCTCGCGGCCCGCAGCGTCCAGTGCCGCGCGGATCACGCCCACCTGGCCGTCCATCATCCCGGAGGGTCCCAGCATGTGGGCGCCGGCCTCGGCCTGGGCCAGGCCCATGCGGCCGTAGATCTCCAGGGTGCGATCGTTGTCCACGCGGCCCTGATCATCCAGCACGCCGCAGTGGCCGTGATCGGTGAACTCGTCCAGGCACAGGTCCGACATGACCACGATGTCGTCCCCCACCTCGTCACGCACGGCACGGATCCCGCGGTTGAGGATGCCGTCCGGGTCCAGCGCGGCGGAGCCCTCTGCGTCGCGGGTCTGCGGGATCCCGAACAAAATGAAGCCGCCCAGCCCCAGCTCCACGGCTTCGGCGGCCGCGCGCTTGAGAGAGTCCATGTTGTGCTGCACCACACCGGGCATCGAGGCCAGGGGCTGCGGCTCGTCGAGTCCTTCCTTGACGAACACGGGCAGGATCAGCTCGGACGGCGTCACGCGGGTCTCCGCGGTGAACCGGCGCATGGCCGGGGTACTGCGCAGTCTGCGGGGCCGTGACACGAGGTCGTACGACACGTCATGGTCGGTCATGGTTCACATCTCCTGATCATCGAAATCTTTGAGTCGTCACGGGGCGGGTCGTTGCGGGCTCGGCGTGATCGTCCCGCTCCGGCGCCGAAGTGTCCGGCTCACCCAGCGCCCGCGACACGGCGTCGGCCAGGGCCGCTGGGGTCGGTTGCGCGGAGGTCATCGGGTCGACTCCGCGGGCCCGCAGCGCGCGGGCGGTCGGTTCCCCGATCGCGATCCACGCCGTGGCGGCCGCGGGCGTCATGCCCTCCAGCAGGGCGTCCGCGCGCGACGGCGCCGTGACCACCACCGCGGCCAGCTCACCGGACGCGCACGCGGCCCGAGCGGCGTCGGCGCCCCATTCCTCGGGGGCTTCCGGTGTGGTTGCGGTCCCGGCACCGGGGGCGCGCAGCGGGCGGTCCGCCGGGGCCGGGACGGTGTCGTACGCGGTGATCCGCACGACGTCGTACCCCCGCTCCCGCAGTCCGCTCACGAGGGCGTCGGACGCGAGCGCCGAGACCGGCACGAGGGCCCGCACCGGGGCCCCGGATGCACCCGGGTGCTCCTCGGGCCACTCGGCGAGCATGCCCGCCGCGCTCGAGACGCGCGCGGGGACGAAATCCACGCCCACACCATACTCCCTCAGCGCGTGGACGGTCGCCTCGCCCACCGCGGCGACCCGCAGCGCGGGCTCACCGGCCTCGGTGCGGTGACGAGCGGAGGGCCGCCGAGCGGCGTCGAGCGCGGCACCCCACTGCGGGGTGGGGGCGACCGCGGCGAGCGCCGCCACCGTGGTCGCGGACGTCACGCACAACCACGTGGGACCGCTCGGGCCGGTGGCCTCGGCCAGCAGCTCCCGCAGTGATTCCACGTCCGACGGCAACTGGGCCTCGAGCAGGGGCGAGGCGCACGGCTCGTACCCGCGTTCCCGCAGCAGCACCGCCAGGGCGCTCGCGGAAGCGGGGTCGCGGGTGATGAGCACGCGCGCCGCGGTCACAGGCTCAACCGTGCCAACCGGTCCGCGCCGTGGGCCAACAGGTCATCCGCGACCCGCTGACCGAGAGCCCGCGCGGCCTCGACCGAGGGTTCCCGCGCGGACTCCGTGCGGCGCATGACCTCGGAGCCGTCCGGATTCGCCACGACGACATCCAGTTCGAGATCACCGTCCACGAGGCGCGCGAAGGTTCCCACAGGTGCGGCGCAGCCCGCCTCGAGGCGAGCCAGCACCGAGCGCTCCGCAGTGACCGCGAGCCGCGTGGGCAGGTGGTCCACCGCGGCCAGACCGGTCGCGAGACCCGAGTCCGCCGTGAGTTCCGCCGAGACCTCGAGCGCGAGCGCACCCTGGCCCGGGGCCGGCAGCATCCGGTGCGGATCCAGGTACTCGGTGATCCGCCCCTCGAGGCCCAGGCGCTTGAGGCCCGACGCCGCGAGCACCACGGCGTCGAGGTCCCCCGGGTCCCCGGGAGCCACGCGGTTGAGCCGCGTGCCCACGTTGCCGCGGATGTCCACGATGCGCAGGTCGGGGCGCAGCGCGCGCAACTGCGCGACGCGCCGCGGCGAGCCCGTGCCCACGGCCGCGCCCTCCGGCAGTTCGTCGAGGGTCAGACCGTCACGGGCGCACAGGGCGTCCCGCGGGTCCTCACGCTGCGGCAGCGCGGCAATGGTGAGCCCCGTGACCGCCGCGGTGGGCAGGTCCTTGAGGGAATGCACGGCCAGGTCCACGGCGCCGTCGAGCACCTGGGACCGCAACGCCGTGGCGAAGACCCCGGTACCGCCCATCTGGGACAGCGGCCCCGTGAGGACGTCCCCCTCGGTGCGCACCGTGACCAGCTCGTGGTCGATGCCCCCGGCACGGGAGACGGCCTCGGCCGCCCACCGGCTCTGGGTCATGGCCAGCTGCGAGCCTCGGGTGCCCACCCTGAACACGGGTCCACTCACCGGTGGATCACCTCGCCGCTCTCGTCGAGCCCCACGGGGATCGGCTCGCCGACGGGCCGCTGGGCGATCGTGGGACGGGGTGCGTCCTGACCGCGCAGAATCTTGACGCAACAGTCGGGGGCGCACGTGTCGAACCACGTGCCCTGGGCGCACGCGGATACCCGCGGGGGCGCGGTGGGCGTGCCCAGCCGCTGCTCCACGAGGTCCGCGAGCGCGGCCACGAACTCGGGATCGGTGCCGGCGGTGGGGATGCGCTCGAACTCCAGGCCGGCCTCGGCCGCGGCGTCACGGGCCTCGGTGTCGAGGTCCCAGAGCACCTCCATGTGGTCCGAGACGAAGCCCAGGGGCACCACGGCCACGCCGGTGACGCCCTTGCCAGGCAGCTCCTGGATGACGTCGCAGATGTCCGGTTCGAGCCACGGGACCTGCGGGGGCCCGGAGCGGGACTGGTACACGAGCTCCCACTCCACCCCGTTCATGGGCTCGCCCACCTGCTCCACGATCCAGCGCGCGGCCGCAAGGTGCTGCGCCACGTAGGCGGAGTCCCCCTCGAAGCTCATCCGCTGGGAGCCGGCCGCGTTGGCGTCCGTCATGGGCACGGAGTGGGTGGTGAACAGCACGCG
>NZ_DDIY01000015.1:153041-189009 GCF_002338785.1 Kocuria sp. UBA1838
CCCTCGGAGTCGTAGTACTGCCGGATCTTCTCCACGTGCAGCTCGTCCTGCAGCCCCGTCTCCTCCAGGCCCACGCCGTAGTCCTCCCGGTACTGGCGGCAGCTGGAGTACCCGGAGTACGCGCTCGTGGCGAGCACCAGCAGGTCCCGGTACCCGCGCTCGTGGCTCTCGCGCAGAACGTCCGCCACGTACGGGTCCCAGTTGCGGTTGGCGAGCAGCACGGGCAGCTCCACACCACGACGCCGCAGCTCGGCCTCGAGCGCATCGCGCAGCGCCCGGTTCTGGGCGTTGATGGGGCTCACGCCGCCGTTCGCACGGTAGTGGGTGGCCACCTCCTCGAGCCGCTCGTCCGGGATGCCGCGGCCGCGCGTGACGTTGCGCAGGAACGGGATCACGTCCTCCTGACCCTCCGGCCCGCCGAAGGAGGAGAGGATCAGGGCGTCGAAGCTGTGCGGCGCGTTGGCGCGCTCGGCACTCAGGGCATTGGTCTCTCGGGTGTCAGTCATCTCAGTCAAGCACCTCGGCAATCTCGTGGGTGGTGATCCGGCGCCCCGTGTAGAACGGGGTCTCCTCGCGCACGTGCAGGCGTGCCTCGGTGTTGCGGAAGTGGCGCATGATGTCCACCAGGTCCACGAGCTCCGGGGCCTCCAGGGCCAGCAGCCACTCGAAGTCGTTGAGCCCGAAGCACGCGATGGTGTTGGCGAGCACCTGCGGGTACTCGCGGGCCTTCATGCCGTGGTTCTTGAGCATCTCCCCGCGGCGCTGCGGGTTCATGTAGTACCACTCGTAGGAGCGCACGAACGGGTAGACGCACACCCACGCGCCAGCCTCCGCACCGCGCGCGAACGCGGGCGAATGGTTGGACGTGAACTCCGCCTCGCGGTGCACGCCCATGGCGTTCCAGGACTGCCGGGTGCCCGCGAGCAGCGGCTGACGGCGCAGTTGCCGGATCGCGGCCTGCAGGGCGTCCGGTTCCTTGCCCGTGAGCCACAGCATCAGATCGGCGCTCTCGCGCATCCCGGAGACGTCGTACACGCCGCGCACGGTGACGCCCCGACCCTCGAGGTCCTTCACGAGCTCGTCGAACGCGCTGCGGTTGGCCTGCGAGTCCGCGTCCCGCGGGCGCTCACCCGTCCGCTCGAACACCGTGTAACCGGCCCAGTACAGCGTGTCCCCGCCGGCCTGTGCCGCGTCCTGGCGTGCCTCGGTTGCGTGCTCACTCATCGTGTGTGTTCCCTTTCGACTTCTCGTTCTGTTCACGTTCGATGGTTCTCGTCCCGCGCAGCACTGCCCGGGCTGCGCGGACGACGTCGCACGGCTCGGTCCCGCGCGCGGCGGTCCCTCAGTTCGGGGTCACGTCGAACCCGTGGTGCTTGAGCAGGGTCCTGACCTGGTGGCGGGTGTCGGCGACGACCGCCGCGAGTCCCGTGCCGGACAGCCACGCCCCCACGGCCGCGGCGTCCGGGACGTCCTTGAGCGCCCGGCGGAACCCCGTGACGCGGGCGCTGTGACCCGCGTCCGTGCGCGGCAGGGCGGTGTGCCACCGCACGACGTCCGCGCCCACGAGCTGTTCCGGCTCGATCGGTACGCCCAGCAGCGTGCTCGCGTCCCCGAGGGCGAGCGAGATGAGGTGCTTGTCCTCGAGCGTGACCTCCGGGGAGGGGCCCGATCCACGCGGGGTGGCCCGGCCGTAGGATAACCGCACCACGTGGCGGTGCTCCCCGGCCTCGCGAGCCACCCACTTCCACTTGGCCGTGGCGTGGGTCAGGGCCTTGGCGCGCACCTCGCGCACGTCGTCGCTCACGAGCAGACCGGTACCGCGGGGTGCACTGTCCAGGGCGGGGCAATCCAGCACGAGGGTGGCGAGCGCGATCCGGGGCCCCGAGCGAGGCGTGAAGTTCTGGACGTCGCTGACCTGCGTGCCGAGCAAGCGCACCGTGGTGGGTCCGTCCGTGGCCATCACGAGCAGTTCCCCGCGGGCCACGGCCGTCTTGTCCCCGTTCACGGGTTGGCGCTGGATCACCATCCACCCGGGCCTGCGCGGGTCGCGGTCCAGGGCGATGACGTCGTAGCGGGTCACGAGCTTGACGCCCAACCGCTCCGCGTCCCGCACGAGCCGTTCGCTGAGCAGGTTCATCCCGCCGTCGAGACCGGCCACGTTCGCACCCGCGGGGCTCGCTGTGCGCAGTGCACCCGCGGCCGCGCCCAGGCTGCCGAGTTCGCGCAAGCGGGCGCGCAAACCGGGGGCCACGGCGTCGACGTCGAGTTCGTCCGGGTGGGTCGAGTAGACCCCGGAGACGAACGGGGTGACCAACCGGTCCAGCACGCGCTGGCCCATGCGGGCACGCACGAGACCGCCGATGGAACGCTCCCCCGCGCCCACGCGGGCCGGCAGCGCCCTGTCCATGCGCGCACGGGCCACGCCCGCCCGGCCCAGGGGCTTGCGCAGCTCCGGTGCGGTGGGGTCCGCGGGGATCCCGAGCACCCCGGACTTGGGGGCGGGCACCGCACCCTCAGGGAGTTGCAACCAGGAGCCCGCGGGATGGGGGGTGACCACGCGGTCGGAGAGCCCGAGTTCCTCGAGCAGATCGGGTACGGCGTCCGAGCGTGTGGCGAAGGATTCCGCGCCGGAGTCCAGGACGAGTCCCGCCACCTCGTGGGCACCCACGGCGCCGCCGAAGTGGTCCGAGGCCTCGACCAGGGTCACGCGCAGACCGGCGCGCGCCAGGTCACGGGCGGCCGTCAACCCGGCGACGCCGCCGCCCACCACGAGAGCCGTGCGAGGACGCCGTGGCGCGGTGCGCCGCTGGGCACCGGGGGAAGTTGTCACCGAGTCTCCTTGTGGATGAAGGTCACCAGTTCGCTCAGCACGTCCGGGTCCGTCTCCGGCGGCACGCCGTGGCCCAGGTTGACCACGTGACCGGGGGCGCTGCGACCGCGGCGCAGAACGTCGCGGGCGTGCTCGTGCAACACCTCCCGCGGGGCGGCGAGCAGCGCGGGATCGATGTTGCCCTGCACCACGGTGCGCCCACCCAGACGCTGCGATGCGACGTCCAACGGGATGCGGTAATCCACACCCACGGCGTCCGCTCCCGCGTCCCGCATGGCGGCCAACAGCTCGCCCGTACCCGTGCCGAAATGGATCCGCGGTACCCCCAGGTCCGCCACGGCGGCGAGCGCGTCCGCGGAGTGGCGCTGGACGTGCGCCTCGTAGTCGGCGAGCGACAGGGAACCCGCCCACGAGTCGAACAACTGCACGGCCGAGGCCCCCGCTTCCACTTGGGCGCGCAGGAACGCTCCGGAGGTGCGCGCGGCCCACTCGGCCAGAGCGGTCCAGGACGCGGGGTCCGCGTGCATCATGGTGCGCGGGCGCAAGTGGTCGCGCGAGGGCCCGCCCTCCACGGCGTATGCGGCGATCGTGAACGGCGCGCCCGCGAAACCGATCAGCGGGGTGTCCCCGAGCTCGGCGACCGTGCGCGCCACGGCCTCGCGGATCGGGTCCAACGCCGAGTCCGGCAGTTCGGGCAGCGCGGTGACGTCCGCGGCGGTGCGCACGGGGTGGTCGAGCACCGGGCCGCGCCCGGCCACGATGTCCACGGCCACCGAGGCGAGCTTCATGGGCACCACGATGTCGGAGAAGAAGATGGCCGCGTCCACGCCGTGCCGGCGCACCGGCTGCAGGGTGATCTCCGCGGCGAGGTCCGGGGTCAGGCACGCCTCGAGCATCCCCGTGCCCTCCCGGGCGGCGCGGTACTCGGGCAACGAGCGACCCGCCTGACGCATGAACCACACGGGCGTGTGCGCGGCGGGGAGCCCCCGCAGGGTACTGATCAGGGGGGAGTCGGCCACACCCGCCGAGCGCAGCGGGTGCTCGGTGGGCAGCGCGGCGATGCGCTGCTCCCACGCGTGATCGCCGCCCGGCTCCGTGGCCGCGGCGGGATCATGGGGGGACTCGGCGCGGCGGGATTCTACGGTGCGATCATTCTGGGAAGCCATAATGGCCCCATTGTGCCAAAGGAGCCCGCCGGTTTTGATGACGTAGTGTCCGCCGGGAACGCAATCTCTGCGCCGGGCGCGCCCAGTGGTTATGCTGAGCGAGCCAGGATGAATTCGTCTAGGATGGCCGGATTGTGGTTCTTTTCTGTCTTGTCGCATCGCACCGTTCCGTCGACCTCAACACCGTCGCACGGTTGAGCACGGGGGCTCTCGGGGTGGCCGAGGAAGCCGTGTCCCAGGGTGCGCTCTCGGGGGCCATCACGCTGTCCACGTGCAACCGGCTCGAACTCTACGGTGAGCTGCCCGGGGACGGGACCAACGACGTCGCCCTGGCCCAGCAGCAGCTCGCCGAACGCGTGGCCGAGCGCGCGGGGCTGGACGAACGCTTCGTCCTGGAGACCATGGACACCTACCACGGCACCGAGGTCCCGCAACACCTGTTCACCGTGGTCTCCGGTCTGGAGTCCGCCGTGGTGGGCGAGCGTGAGATCACCGGACAGGTCCGCCGCGCGCTGAACCAGGCCCGCCAGTCCGGCACCGCTTCGGGACACCTCGTGCAGTTGTTCGAGGCCGCCGCCCGCACCGCACGTGAGGTCGGGGCCCGCACCGGCCTCGGTGAGCGGGGACGCTCCATCGTGTCCGTGGCCCTGGACCTCGCCGACGACATCACCCGCGGCAGCTGGCCCGACCGGCACGCCCTGATCTTCGGCACCGGCGCGTACGCCGGCGCCACCATGGCCGCGCTGCGCGACCGCGGCTGCGCGGACATCGAGGTCTACTCCGGTTCCGGACGCGCCCAGCAGTTCACGGACCAGCGCGGCGGCTCCCCCGTCACGGAGGTCGAGCTGCCGGCGGCACTGCGCCGCGCGGACGTCGTGATCGGCTGCTCGGGCGGCTCCGCCCCCATGCCGGCGTCCGCCTTCCCGAGCGGACCGCGCACCGTGATCGACCTCGCGCTCGCGCGGGACTTCGACCCCGCCGTCGCGGACCTGCCGGACGTGGAGCTGATCACCCTGGAATCGGTGCGCGTGGCCGCACCCGAGGAGACCCGCGAGTCCGTGAGCGCGGCGCGCGAGATCGTGGACGAGGCCGCCCAGGGCTTCGCGGCGGCCCAGAACGCCCGCACCATGGACCAGGCCATCGTGGCGCTGCGCAAGCACACCATGGCCGTGCTGGACACCGAACTCGAGAAGGTCCGTGCCCACCACGGCTGCACCGGCGCGGAGGAACAGATCGAGATGGCCATGCGCCGCATGGTCCGCTCACTGCTGCACATCCCCACCGTCCGTGCCCGTCAACTCGCCGCGGAGGGCCGCGCGGACGAATACATTTCCGGATTGGAAGCGCTGTTCGGTCTGGAGGTCGCGCCACCGCAGACCCTCCCCGCGGATCAGGATTCCCTCGCTGAACGATCCCCCTCAGACACCCCGCGTCCCCGCGCGGCCGGTTGAAGCCACGACGGGCGAGGGCCCGTCACAGAGGAGGACCCCATGAACGCTCCCGATGCACGCGACGCGCCCGCGCCCACCGGCCACACGCGGGCCCCTCGCATGACCCGGGACCAGCGGCGGGAGCAGCTGTTGAGCACGGCACTGCGGGTGTTCTCCGAAGGCGGCTACCACTCGACCTCCATGGACGAGATCGCCGCCGCGGCCGGGGTCTCCAAACCGGTGCTCTACCAGCACTTCCCGGGTAAGCGGAACCTGTTCCTGGCGCTCGTGCAGTTCACGCTCGCGGAACTGTCCGAGAAGCTCGAGCGGTCCCTGGCCAGCGCCGAGACCAACAAGGCGCGGGTGCAGAACGTGATCGACACCCACTTCGAGTTCGTGAACAGCCAGCCGGAGGCCCATCGGCTCGTGTTCAGCGCGGACCTCATGTCCTTCCCCGAGGTCGCGGCGCAACTGGACGAGTTCTACCAGGGGATTGCCGTGGCCGTGGCCGCGGTGCTCGGACCCAAAGCGGGCATGCCACCGGCCCAGGCCATCATGCTGTCCCGGGGCCTCGTGCACCTGGTCCAGACCTCCGCTGTGTTCTGGACCCGCCACCCGGAAGCGGGCACACGCGAAGAGGTCCAGGACCGGATTTTCCGTTTAGCCTGGGGCGGAATCAGGACGCTCGACGAGGAGCGCCGGGAACCTGCTCCTAAACTGATCGGCAACGACCGAGGCTGACGCGCCCGCCCCTCACCGGGGTGCGCGGCACCTGGAAGACATGGTCCGGCCCGTGATCACCGTGGGCCGGTGACGCCGCAGGAGGTACTCATGGAAATCAAGATCGGGATTCAGAACGTGGCCCGCGAGCTCGTGGTCAACGCCGACCTCTCCGCGGACGAGGTGCAGACCAAGGTCACGGAGGCGCTGAGCTCCGGCGCACCGCTCGTGCTGCAGGACACCAAGGGTTCCACCACCGTGGTCCCCTCCGCGAGCATCGGCTACGTGGAGACCGGCCAGGAGACCAAGCGAAAGGTGGGTTTCACCCCCCTGCCCCTCGGCTGAACCGCCCACGCCGTGAGGCCCCCGGACCACCGCGTCCGGGGGCCTCACCGTTTTGCGGGTACACTGGAGGTGTTTATCAGGATGACCGGTCGTCCCATGAGACCGTCACGTTCACTTGTTACCCGGCTTCGGCCCGCGCCCGGAAGGTCCCGCGCCTTCCGCTGAGCGCCCGGGCGGGGTGCGTTTCACGATCGGCTTCCTCTCACAGCGCGGCGGCCCCCGCTTCGTGCCGCTCCGTCCTCCGGGACGGCCCGGCCGATGATCCGGTGTGGTGCCCCGCGCCGACCCGTGAAGGACATTCGTGACCGATATCACTGCAACACCCGAACACGACATCATCGAGCCGGACGAGGCCGGGACCCAGGCGGTCGACACCGCCGAACCCGTGACCGAGTCCTCGTTCGCGGACTTCGGCGTCCGCCAGGACATCGTGGACGCGCTCGCCGAGCACGGCATCACCTCCCCGTTCCCCATCCAGGCCATGACGCTGCCCATCGCGCTGTCCGGCCAGGACATCATCGGTCAGGCCAAGACCGGTACCGGCAAGACCCTCGGTTTCGGCATCCCCGCACTGCAGCGTGCCGTAGGCCGTGACGACGACGGCTGGGCCCAGTTGAAGAAGCCCGGCGCCCCCCAGGCATTGATCGTGGTCCCCACGCGTGAGCTCGCGGTCCAGGTGGGCAGCGACCTCGCGATCGCCGCCAAGACCCGCAACGCCCGCGTGGCCACGATCTACGGTGGCCGCCCCTACGAGTCGCAGATCGCCGAGCTCGAAAAGGGCGTGGAGGTCGTCGTGGGCACCCCCGGGCGCCTGATCGACCTCAACCGCCAGCACTTCCTGGACCTGAGCCACGTGCGCATGGTCGTGCTGGACGAGGCGGACGAGATGCTGGACCTGGGCTTCCTCCCGGACGTGGAGAAGCTGCTGGCCACGGTTCCGCAGGTGCGCCAAACCATGCTGTTCTCCGCGACCATGCCCGGCCCCGTGGTGGCCATGGCACGGCGGTACATGACCCGGCCCATGCACATCCGTGCGGCTGCCCCGGACGAGGGCAGCACCAAGAAGGACATCCGTCAGGTCATCTACCGCGCCCACCACCTGGACAAGGACGAGGTCGTCGCGCGCATCCTGCAGGCCGAGGGCCGGGGACGGACCATCATCTTCACGCGTACCAAACGCGCGGCCGCCAAGCTCGCGGACGAGCTCATCCACCGCGGTTTCGCCGCCGCTCCCCTGCACGGCGACCTGGGCCAGGGCGCCCGCGAGCAGGCGCTGCGCGCGTTCCGTCACGGCAAGGTGGACGTGCTTGTGGCCACGGACGTCGCCGCGCGAGGTATCGACGTCGAGGACGTCACCCACGTGATCAACTTCCAGTGCCCCGAGGACGAGAAGACTTACCTGCACCGCACCGGGCGCACCGGGCGCGCGGGCAACAAGGGCACGGCCATCACGTTCGTGGACTGGGACGACGTCCCCCGCTGGCGCCTGATCGACAATGCCCTCGAGCTGGGCGTGCCCGAACCCGTGGAGACCTACTCGTCCTCCGATCACCTCTACACGGACCTGAACATCCCGCGCGGCGTCAAGGGCAAGCTGCCCAAGTCGCAGCGCACGCTCGAGGGCCTCGACGCCGAGGAGCTCGAGGACCTCGGTGACGGCAGGCCGCAGCACTCCGAGAAGCGTTCGGGCCGCGGCGGTCGCGGTGGTTCCGGTGGCCGCAACGGCTCCGGCGCACGACGCCGCTCGGGCGGTTCCGACCCCCGCAGCGGCTCCGCGGGGCGATCCCAGGCGGAGAACCAGCGGCCCCGCTCCGAGCAGGGCGAGCGTTCCCGGGAGACCTCCGTGGAGAACACGGGCGAGGGCACCAAGCGGCGCCGGCGGCGTCGTCGTTCCTCGGGGCAGAACAAGGCTGCCCAGGGCGGTCAGCAGGCGCAGCAGTCCTCTGCAGCGGGAGAGTAGATGGCGCAGTGGGAGCCCTTCGCATTCGACGCGGAGGGCACCAGCGCGATCGTGCACGGTGAGAACCTCAACGTGCTGGAGGGGCTGCCGGACGAGGCGTTCTCCCTGGTATACCTGGACCCCCCGTTCAACACGGGCAGGGACCAGGTGCGCCGCACCACTCGCTCCGTCCCCGCGGCCGCGGGCGAGGGCGATCGCGTGGGCTTCGCGGGGCGTTCCTACGAAACGATCATGGGCTCGTTGCTGCGCTACGAGGACTCGTTCGCGGACTACCTGGGCTTCCTGGAACCCCGGCTGATGCATGCCCGGCGCGTGCTGGCCACGCACGGGACGCTGTACGTGCACCTGGACTACCGCGAGGTGCACTACGTCAAGGTGCTGCTGGACGCGCTGTTCGGCCGCCGGTGCTTCCTCAACGAGATCATCTGGGCCTACGACTTCGGCGGACGCACCGCCAAGCGATGGCCGGCCAAGCACGACACGATCCTGGTCTACGTCAAGGATCCGACCGCCTACCACTTCAACTCCGCGGACGTGGACCGGGAGCCGTACATGGCCCCGGGGCTCGTGGGTCCCGTCAAAGCCGCGCGCGGCAAGCTGCCCACGGACGTGTGGTGGCACACGATCGTCTCCCCCACGGGCAAGGAAAAGACCGGTTATCCCACGCAGAAACCCGCCGGGGTGTTGCGCCGGATCGTCACGGCGTCCTCGCGTCCCGGGGACTGGGTGCTGGACTTCTTCGCAGGCTCGGGGACCACGGGCGCGGTCAGCGAGCAACTGGGCCGGAAGTTCGTGTGCGTGGACTCCAACCCCGAGGCCGTGGACGTCATGCGTCGGCGCCTGCCGGATACGGCGGTGTTCAGCGCGTCCTGATCCGGTTCACGAGCCGCTGCATCCCGACTGTTCTTCGAAACGTCGTCAGGACCGTGCCGTGCGCCCCGGCCTCACGGCCAGCGGACCTCCATCCCGGAGGTGGCCTGTTCGCAAATCCTCGTGAGCGAACGCACTGACGTGGAGTTCTCCCCCAACCGATTGGGCTTGCCCGCGCCGTGGTAGTCGCTGGATCCCGTGACGATGAGATCGTGGTCCGCGGCGAGCTTCATGAGCACCGCGCGGGACTCGTCCGGGTTGTCCCGGTGGGCGACTTCCACGCCGGCCAGACCGGCGTCGATCATCGCGTTGAAATCGGCCGGGGTGGCCACGCGACCGCGCAACGGGGCCATGGGGTGGGCGCACACCGGGACCCCGCCCGCCGCGCGCACGAGTTTGATGGCCTGCACCGGGTCCAGGGCCATGTGCCGCACGTAGTACTTAGATCGCCCGGAGAGCATGTCCGAGAACGCGGCAGAGCGGTTTGGGACGACGCCCAGCTCCACCAGGGCGTCCGCGATGTGTGGGCGGCCCACCGTGGCCTCGGGACTCACGTGGGCCATGACGTCGTCCCAGCTGATCGGGTAGTCCTGCGCGAGCAGGTCCACCATCTTGTGCGCGCGGGAGAGTCGGCTGCGCCGGGACTCCTCGATCGCGTCCAGCAGCGGTGCGTGGTCCGGGCCGTGCAGATAGCTGAGCATGTGCACCGAGATACCGTCCGCGGTGGTGCACGTGATCTCCATGCCGGGTACGAACGCGACCCCCAGGGACACGGCGGTGTCCCCCGCCTCCTGCCACCCCGCGGTGGTGTCGTGATCGGTGAGCGCGAAGACGTTGAGCCCGGCCCGGTGTGCCGCGCGGGCCACGTCCGCCGGGGACTCCGTGCCGTCCGACGCGTTGGAGTGGGTGTGCAGGTCGATTCTCATCACCTCCACGATACCCGCGGACCGCGGTGGGTCGGCCCGCGATACGCGCCGACCGGACGAGGCCGAGCCATCGCTACCGATCGCCCGGTCCTCGCTGCCCACGGGCCAGGGTTGACCGGCGTGGCACCATGGACGAGAACATTCCGCCAGCATCGCGACCCGCGCGGGAGCCCGCGCCCCGAAGGAGATGACCGCGTCCATGAGCCAAGGCTCAGCACACCCCACCGCTTCCCATCACGCGAGCGAGGACGCCGCGCAGCCCATGGACGAGCGGGTGGACAACCGCTCGCAGCGCCCCGACAACGCGGAGTTCCGCGAGTTCATGGCCTCGGGTTGGGCCGCTCCGGAGCACACGACGACGCCGCGCGCCGAGGTCGCGGAGTTCGCCGCTCAGCGCCGTGCCCGGCTCTCCCGGATGTTCCCCGGCGAGCGTCTCGTGATCCCCGCGGGCGCCCCCAAGGTGCGCTCGAACGACACCGACTATCGCTTCCGCCCGCACTCCGCGTTCGCGCACCTCACGGGCATGGGAGTGGACCACGAGCCCGAGGCCGTGCTGGTCATGGAACCCACCGAGCAGGGTCAGGGAGACGACGGCAGCGACCACACCTCCACCCTGTACTTCCACCCCATGGCCGGGCGGGACTCCGCGGAGTTCTACGCGGATGCCAAGAACGGTGAGTTCTGGGTGGGGCCCCGCCCCACGCTGGCGCAATTGCGCGACGAGTTCGCGCTGCCCACCGAGGACCTCTCCGCTCTGGAGACCGCGGTCACCAAGGACGCAGGCAACACCGCCCTGGGTGGTCTCAGCATTCGTTTGGTGCGGGACGTGGACCTGAACATGGACGCGCTCGTGGACACCTCCCGGATCAACACGGGCGTGGACCTCGAGCAGTCGGACACCAAGGACGCGACCCTGGCCGAGGCCCTGAGCGAGCTGCGGCTCATCAAGGACGAGTACGAGGTCGGGCAGTTGCGCGAGGCCGTGGCGGCCACGATCCGCGGTTTCGAGGACATCGTCTCCGTGCTGCCGCGCGCGATCGGCGGTGAACGCGGCGAGCGCGTAGTCGAGGGCGCGTTCTTCTCCCGCGCCCGCCTCGAGGGCAACGACCTCGGCTACGACACCATCGCGGCGTCCGGGAACAACGCGACCGTGCTGCACTGGATCCGCAACAACGGCTCGGTCAAGCCGGGCGAGCTGATCCTCGTGGACGCGGGTGTGGAGGCCGAGTCGCTCTACACCGCGGACCTCACCCGCACCCTGCCCGTGACCGGCAGCTACACGGACGTGCAGCGCCGGATCTACCAGGCCGTGCTCGACGCCGCGGACGCCGCGTTCGACGTCGCCGTCCCCGGTAACAAGTTCCGGGACCTCCACGCCGCGGCCATGAAGGTGCTCGCCCAGCGGCTCGAGGAATGGGGGCTGTTGCCGGTGTCCGCGGAGGTCTCCCTGTCCGAGGCCGGTCAGCACCACCGCCGCTGGATGCCGCACGGTACGAGCCACCACCTGGGACTGGACGTGCACGACTGCGCCCAGGCCAAGCGTGAGCTCTACCTGGACGCTGTGATCGAGCCGGGGATGGTGTTCACGATCGAGCCCGGGTTGTACTTCAAGAACGAGGACCTCGCGATCCCCGAGGAGTACCGCGGCATCGGTGTGCGCATCGAGGACGACGTGCTGATCACCGAGCAGGGCAACGAGAACCTCTCCGAGGCCCTCCCCCGCAACCCCGACGACGTGGAGTCGTGGATCCAGGGCATCTGGAACCGGGACGAGAACGTGGGCCCCAGCGCGGGCCCCGCGGCGTAACCCCCGGAACACCTAGAGAGTGATCCCCGGGCCCGCATGTCAGGACCCGGGGATCGCTCTCTGTGCGTGACGCCGCCGAACTCTCAGTCACTCCCGCGCCACCTTCGGGCACCATTTGTGGCTCTGGCGTGCCCGAAATTTTGTTGCGCGTGTGCCGTGGGTCAGCGCTGGTCCTCGCCGTGCGGCCGCTGGGTCGTGCCCTGTCCGTTGTGCGGGGTGGACCCGCCCTCGCGCGGTGCCTCGGGGGTACCCGGCTGTGTCCACGGCGCCGCGCGGTCGGCCGACTGAGCCGGGTTCGCGGGGATCGTGCCCGATGACGCCCCGTCTGTGGAGGGAGCGGGAGCGTCGGCCGCGGGCTGGGACGGAGCGGCGGCGTTCGCGGGGGCCTGCGGTGCGGGCTGCCCACCGGCCGGGGCGGCGTCGGAGGGTTCGAGCCGGATACCGTACTGCGGGCGTCCGTCCGGGAGGTCCGGGAACTTCGCGGAACGGTTGGCGTCTTCCTGCTGCTGATCTGCACCCGGGAGAAACACACCGTAGCGCGGCTCGGAACCGCCGGGAGCGTTCTGTCCCCCGGGATCACCCTGCACCGGAGCACCGTGAACCGGGGCGCCCTGACCCGGAGCGCCCGGCCGCCCGCCCTGGACGGGACCGCCCTGGGCCGGTCCACCGTACTGCGGGCCACCGGGGTACTGGCTGCCCTGCGGAGCACCCGAACCACCCCACTGGTCACCCTGCGGACCGGCGGGACCGCGGTACCCCTGACCCGGGTTCTGCCCGCGCTGCCCCACCACGTGGCCGCCCTCCATGCCGTTGAGCACCTGGCGGGCCTGACCCGCGACCTCCGGGGCGGCGAGGACCTCGTAGCTGCCCGCCACGATCCTGCTGGTCGAGGTGAAGTCCCGCTTGCCGCGGGACATGGCGTACGTGATGGTGGCCATGAGCATCCAGAACGCGCCACCGAGGATCATGGTGAGCAACAGGGACGAAGCCATGTTGGCCCCGCCCAGCAGGGACATCAAAAGGCCGAAGAACGCGCCGAAGACCAGACCGTTGAGCGCACCCTGCAGGGCGACCTTGGGGTAGGAGAGCCGACCGGTGACCTGCTCCACGGACTTGAGGTCGCTGCCGATGATCGAGACCATGGCCACGGGGAAGTGTTCGTCCGCCATGTAGTCAACGGCTTTCTGCGCCAGGGCGTAGGTCCGGTAACGGCCCACCACCTCACCGCGGGGCATTTCCGGGGCGATGGACAGTTGGGCGGGGCCTGGTTTCGAGTTGCTCATGCCATCCATTGTCCCGTAGTCACCCACGAGCCCGCCGGGAAAACCCTGGATCATCGCAGCGGGTGAACACGGCGGCCGGTGAACCCACCCCGGATCGGGTGCCCAGCAACCGGTATTGCCCGGGTTCTGATCCCCCACTCCAGGAATGGGACCGCACAGCACGGTTCACTAGGCTGGGCGGGTGAGCACAAACCTTTCCAAGATCTTCGTCGCGAGACTCATCGGCCTGGACGTCTTCGACCCGTTGGGCGACCGCCTGGGGCGATTGCGCGACGTCGTGGTGCTGTTGCGCCCGGGTAGCAAACCGTCGGTGCGCACCCGCCCGCTCGTCGTGGGTCTCGTGGTGGAGGTGCTCGGGAAGAAGCGTGTGTTCGTGCCCATGACGCGTGTTACGAGCATCGACGCGGAGCAGATCATCTCCACCGGGCTCGTGAACCTGCGCCGCTTCGAGCAGCGCGGTGCCGAGACGCTGGCCGTGGGTGAGCTCTTCGACCGCACCGTGGTGCTGTTGGACGGTTCCGGGACCGCCACGATCGAGGACGTGGCCATGGAGAAGAGCAACAACCGGGGTGACTGGGTCATTTCGCAGTTGTTCGTGCGCAGGTCGCAGGCCACGGGAGGCTTGATCCGGCGTCGTAATCAGACGCTCGTGGTGGACTGGGAGGACGCGGACGACCCGTCCAACGCGGGGCCGCAACCGGCCACGCAGTGGATCGCGCAGCACGAGGAGGACCAGGCCGCGGACATCGCGGACGAGCTGCGGGACATGCCGGACAAGCGCAAGCTCGAGATCGCGGCGGAACTGCAGGACGAGCGGCTCGCGGACGTGCTCGAGGAGCTGCCGGAGGACGACCAGGTCTTCATTCTGACCCACCTGGACAACGAGCGCGCCGTCACGCTGCTCGCCGAGATGGACCCCGACGACGCGACCGACCTGCTCAACGAACTGCCGGAAGCGGAGGCCGAGCGGTTCATCACCATGATGGAACCCGAGGACGCGGAGGACGTCCGGCGCCTGCGCGAGTACGAGGAGGGCACGGCCGGTTCGCTCATGACGCCCGTCCCCATCGTGCTGCCCCCGGAGGCCACCGTGGCGGAAGCGCTCGCGCACATCCGCCAGGAGGAGGTCATCCCGGCCGCGGCATCCGCGGTGCTCGTGTGCCGCCCGCCGCTCGAGACCCCCACGGGTAAGTACCTGGGTCTCGTGCACACGCAGCGACTGCTGCGTTACCCGCCGCCCGAGGCGATTGGTAACCTAATCGATCGGTCCATCGAGCCCGTCTCGGACCAGGCGTCCTTAGCCGACGTCGCTCGCGAACTGGCCACGTACGACCTCACGATCCTGCCGGTCGTCAACGACCAGGACCGGCTCGTGGGTGCGGTCACGATCGACGACGTCCTGGACGCCCTGCTGCCCGAGGACTGGCGCACGTACGACGACGGAACCCCGGTCCGGAAGGTGGGTAAGCGGTATGAGTAATCCCCGGCGCAGCGCGTCCTCGCAGTATTCGCCCGGCCCCCTGGACCAACCGCGCGAGAAACGCCCGGGGTACCTGACCCGCTTCCGCCCCAACCCGGACGCCTTCGGGCGGCTCACGGAGTCCTTCGCCCGCTGGATGGGCACGCCCCAGTTCTTGCTGTGGATGACCGTGTTCGTCACGGTGTGGTTGGCGTGGAACACCCTGGCGCCCGAGAGCATGCAGTTCGATCCGCGCGCGTTGAACTTCACGCTGCTGACACTGATGCTCTCGTTGCAGGCCTCCTACGCCGCTCCCTTGTTGCTGCTCGCGCAGAACCGGCAGGACGACCGTGACCGCGTGGTCGCCGAGGAGGACCGTAAACGCGGGCAACAGAACCTCGCGGACACCGAGTACCTCACCCGGGAGATCGCGTCCCTGCGCATCGCGTTGCGCGAGGTCGCGACCCGCGACTACGTCCGCTCCGAGTTGCGCGGGCTGCTCGAGGAGATCCTCGAGGACCAGGACCGCCGCGCCGCCGGTCAGGCCGCCGCGCAGTCCCAGGCCACCAAGTCCAAGACCAAGAAGTCCGAGGGCAAGAAGTCCGACGGCTCCACCAGGGCCCCGCGTGCGAAGAAGATCGAGCTCGAGGACCCCGAGCAGGAAGGACCGCATCAGTGAACGGGAGCACCATCGACCCCCGACTGCGCGCAGCCCTGGACGGCGTGATCGACCCCGAGCTGCGCCGCCCGGTGACCGAGCTCGGGATGATCCCCGAGGCCGTCCTCGAAGGCGGGACGGCACGCGTGACCGTGCTGCTCACGGTCTCCGGGTGCCCCATGCGCACCACGATCGAAGCGGATCTCCGTGCCGCCCTGAACGAGCTCCCGGACGTCCGCGACGTCGCCGTGGACGTGGGTGTGATGACCCCGGCGCAGCGCCAGGAACTGCAGGAGAAGCTCGGGCACCACCGCACCAACCCGTTCGCGGACCCGCATTCACTCACCCGCGTGCACGCAATCACGAGCGGCAAGGGCGGGGTGGGAAAGTCCAGCGTGACGGTGAACATCGCCGCCGCGCTGGCCGCGATGGGACGCACCGTGGGCATCGTGGACGCGGACATCCACGGCTTCTCAGTACCCGGTCTGCTGGGGATTGCGCAACCACCCACGCGCGTGGGGGACATGATCCTGCCGCCCGTCGTGGAGGTCCCGGAGGGTGCGGACCGCCGGCCCGAGGACAGCGCGGCTGGGGCCGGTCACCGCTCGCGCGGGGTGCTCAAGGTGATCTCGATCGGGATGTTCGTGGATCCCGCCCAGCCCGTGGCGTGGCGCGGCCCCATGCTGCACCGCGCGGTGGAGCAGTTCCTCACGGACGTGCACTTCGGGGACCTGGACCACCTGCTCCTGGACCTGCCCCCGGGCACGGGGGACATCGCGATCTCGGTGGGTCAGCTGCTGCCCCGCTCGGGCGTGGTCGTGGTCTCCACGCCCCAGCACGCCGCCGTGAGCGTGGCCCAGCGTTCGGGGACGCTCGCCGAGCAGACCGAGCAGAAGGTCACGGGCGTCGTCGAGAACATGTCTGCGATGGTCATGCCGGACGGCACGCGCATGGAGGTCTTCGGAGCGGGCGGTGGCGAGACGATCGCGAGCTCGCTGTCCGAGCGCCTGGGCTACCCCGTCCCCCTGCTCGGCAGCGTCCCCCTGGACGTCACCGTGCGGGAGGCCTCGGACCGCGGCGTGCCCGCGGTATGGGATCGGCCGAACTCCCCCGCCGCCGAGCAGCTGTGGGCCGTCGCGCGCGCCCTGGATCAGCAGGGCCGCGGGCTGGCCGGTAAGAATCTGGGCATCACGCCGCGCGGTTGAGCGATCTCCCTCGGGACGCCGCCGCCGCACGGCCCGCTTCCCGCTCGCCCGGCACCTACCCGTCTGTTCACGCGGCGTCGGTCTGATGACGGGACGGCTGTCAGCTCACGCGGCGCGCGGCCGATAGCGCGGCGGCCGGTTGCTCACGCCGCGCTCGACGGCTCACGTGGCCTCGGTGTCGAACGGGGCGCGTTCGCCTCGCGCGAGCCGTCGCACCGTGGGTGCGGCCACGGTGGAGGCCTCGTACTGGTGGCGGTTCTGTTCCTCGTCGTCCTCGAGCAGCGCTTCACGCACGATCACGCGCGGGTCGTACTGCCGGGGGTCGAGCTTGCGCCAGTCGAGGTCCGAGAATTCCGGGCCGAGAGTCGCCTTGAGATCGTCCGTGGCACCCGTGGCGTAGCGCCGGATGGACTTGACCATGTCCTTGAACTTCTCGGCGTACTCGGGCAACCGCTCGGGCCCGATGATCACCAGGGCCACGATGAGAATGATGATGGCTTCCCCGCCTGAAATCCCGAACACCCGCTGAGCCTATCAACGTCGTGGAACGCCCCGGTGGGGGCGGTCCTTAACCGAAAATTTCCTTGAGTCCGTCCGCGACCGTGGCCCCGAAACTCTCGTCCTTCTGCGAGGGCAGGCTGACCCGTCCCCGGTCCTCCGCCACGACTGCGCTCACGGTCTGGGCCAGGGTGGCCGGTGCGGTGTCCGATGTGAGGGTGTACACGGCGTCCGGGCGCACCATCACCGCGCGCCATGGTTGGGAGCGGTCCACCCACAACCGCGCGCCGTCGAGCACCGACCGGTGCATGCCCTCGGCGCCCACGGGGAGCCCGGTGATGCCGTCCATGGGGTTGTCGGGATTGATGTCACCGCGCTGCTCCACGATGGTCACCGAGCCGTGATCGTTGTGCAGGGCCACCGCCACGACGGGCTGGCCCCCCACCTGCGACTGTTGGATGTCCGCGACCGAGTACCCCTTCGCGGCCAGACCCGGAACGGCCCACCCCCGGGCGCGCAGGCTCTGGATGTCGGCCTCCGAGGTGGTGTCTACCATTCCCCGGGGACCGGGTGACCACGTGGCCTCCGACCGAGCGTCCGCGCTCTGGCGCTGCTGCACTTGCTTGCCCACGCTCCACACGGCGGTGGTCAGCAGGGCGACGCACACGCAGGCCGCGAAGGCGGTCATGAGACCCACGGCCCGCCGACTCGGCCGACGCCAGGGCCGGCGCACCCTGCTGCGACCCGCGACCCGTGTGGACACCCCGTCCCCCTCCCTGTTCGTCCCCTGCTGCGACCGCCCTGCGGCGGCCGCGTTCGACGCCCCAATTGTGCGGCAGGATTCTGACAGCGATCTGGACACCGACCGGGCGTTCCCGGCGGTGCCCTCAGACCGCGATAAGCTGAAGCACCGTGAGCCCGGACATGACGCCGGGCCCGCCACGTCGAAGCGCTGGGTCCGCGGGGATCCGGGCACACACAGCAGTGAAGGGCACGCCGCGTCCATGAGCACGGATAAAACCACGAGCTGGGCCTATTGCGAGGCCTACGCCACGGAGGACGAAACCGCTTTCCGTGCGCGCGAGCGCTCCCTGGCCCTGCGCTTGGACCCCGTGACCCCGGCCACCGCGGCGCTGCTGACCGTCCTGGCGTCGTCGTCCCGCCCCGCGACCGTGGTGGAAGTGGGCACCGGTGCGGGCGTCTCGGGGCTCGCGCTGCTGCGCGGGATGCCGTCCGAGTCCGTCCTCACGACCATCGACACCGACATCCGGGCCCTGCGCGCCGCGCGGGACACGTTCCGCGAGGCCGGTTTCGAAACCAAACGCACCCGCACGATCTCCGGTGCGGCCTCCCTGGTGCTGCCGCGGCTCACCGAGAACGCGTACGACATGGTGTTCATCGACGCGGACGTGGTCAACACCGCCGAGTACGTCATCGAGGGTGCCCGGTTGCTGCGTCACGGCGGGATGCTCGTGGTCAACGACGCCCTGCACCAGGACCTAGTCCCCCAGCCCGCGCAGCGCCAGGAGGAGACCGTGATCATGCGCGACGTCGTGCGCACCCTGCGGGACGAACCGCGGTTGTCCACGGCCGTCGTGCCCACGGGAACGGGTGTACTGCTGGCCGTCCGGCTGTGAGCGGCTCCCTGTTCAAGGACGCCGGACTCGTGGCCCTCGGCGGCGCCGCGGGGAGTCTGGCCCGCTGGTGGGTGTCCCTCGTGCTTCCGGCAGGATCCGGGTGGTCGTGGGCCACGTTCGCGGTCAATGCCTCCGGCGCCTTCCTGCTCGGGCTGCTGCTCGAAGCGCTCACCCGCCCCGGCCGCGAGCGCCGTGGTGCCCACACCGCGCGCATGCTGCTCGGCACCGGGCTTCTCGGCGGGTTCACCACCTACTCGACCTTCGCACTGGAGCTGTGGGAGCGCGTGCGCTCCGGGGCGAGCGCGGCCGCGTTCGGTGACGCGGTGCTGATGCTCGTCGCGGGGCTGGCCGCCGCGGCCGCGGGTCTCGCGGTGGGCGCCTGGCTCCGGGGACGACGCCGCGGCACGCCCACCGCGGGAGCGGCGCGGTGATCGCGGTACCCGCCGTGGCCCTGGGCGGCGCCGTGGGAGCGGTCCTGCGTTTCCTCCTGGACCGCGGGATCACCGCCCGGTGGGCTCCCACCTTCCCCGCGGCCACACTGCTGATCAACGTGACGGGGTCGTTCGTGCTCGGTGTGGTCACCGGACTGAGCGCGGTTCTGGGACCCGTGTGGACGCTCGCCCTGGGCACCGGGCTGTGCGGTGGCTACACGACGTTCTCCACGGCCATGGTGGACGCCGTACGGCTCGCGCGAGAACAACGTGCCGGGGCCGCGGTGGTGTCGGTGCTCGGAACCGTCCTGTGGAGCCTGCTCGCCGTGGCCGCGGGGCTCACCCTCGGGAGCCACTGGGCGTTCTGAGCCCCGAACGCCGCGAGGGCCCCTCACTCGATGTGAGGGGCCCTCGCGACACGGGCGTGGGGGGTGTCGGTGCTACTGCGTCACCGAAGCCAAGCACTCGCGCAATTCCGCGGCCTCGTCCGACTTGAGTTCCACCACCAGACGCCCTCCGCCTTCCAGGGGGACCCGCATGATCAGACTGCGTCCTTCTTTGGTGACCTCCATGGGTCCGTCACCCGTCCTCGGCTTCATGGCCGCCATTTATGAGCTCCTCTTCGTGAGTACTTACGCTCGCTATCTTATCGAACGCTCAGCCAGTACCGTGACCCGGCACACGACGCGGGAGCGCTCGGAACCATCTGTGCCATAGCGCGCAGCGCGTGTGTGGACAGCGCCTGCGGCAAGGGCCGCCGCGCGGGGTCACGGCGGGTAGTCGCCACCGCCGGGTAGTTGCTTCCAGTGCCACAGCCACCCGACCCACACGATCTGCAGCACTGCCCCGAAGATCACGAGCAGCACCCGATAGGCGCGCGAGTCGCTCACGTGCACCAGGGCGGCGGCGAGCGGCGCCCACGGCAACAGCAACCGGAACGTGGAGCTCTGCGGGTTGAGCACGAGCAGCAGATAGCACCCGTAGGCCGCGATCCACACACGGACAAAGAACGGCAGGGCCCGCTTGACCGTGTCCGAACGCAACAGCATCACGACCGCCGCCACGAGCACCACGGGAGCGACGAGTCCGGCGATCGGGCCCAGCAGATCGGTGGCCTCGCGGAACCACGGCAACACGGGGATCACGTGCTGGCTCCCGCGCCAGGCGGCCTCCGTCTCGGTGTAGGCCATGGGCTCCCGCGTGACGACCCACGCGATGGCCGGCCACGCGAGGGCGGCAGCGCACGCGATCAGCGCCACCACGAGCCAGCGGTCCAGGCACCGGTACCACGCCCGACGTCGCGCGAGCACGTCCCCCACGCTGCGCCACAACCACCACACCCCCAGCGCCGCGGCCAGGGCCACGCCGGTGGGTCGGGTCAGTGCCTGCGCCACCACGAACACGGTGACCCACACGGGCCGGTCCCGCACGACGCACAACATGGCGCTCAGCAAGAACAGCATGCTCAGCGCCTCGGCGTACGGGGTCTGCAGCACGGGTGCCACGGGGTTGAACGCGAACACCGCCACGGCCCACAGTGCCGGGCGTGAGACGCCCCCGGGAGTGCGGGGCCCGGCCATCACGGGTGCTTGGCACACCAGTCGGTAGAACACCAGGGCCGCACCGAAACCGGCCACGAGGGACACCGTGGCGGCCGTGACGGCCCACCCGGTCCCGGTCAGTGCGTCGATGCCGCGCACGAGCAGCGGGAACACGGGGTAGAACGCCCACGCGTTCTCGGACACCGTGCCCAGCGAGTCCCGGGGCACCTGGAACGGATACCCCTCCCGGAAGATGGTGTGGTACCAGTCGGCGTCCCACGTGTTCACGAAATCCAGGTAACCCAGGGCGCCGTTGCCCCACGGCCCGGGACCCTGTTGGGCACCCACGACCGTGAACACCGCCCAGCCCCAGACCCGCGACACCCCGTAGACCACGAGCACGGCGAGCCACCACGGAGCCGCCGCCCACAGTCGACGCATCCTCCCCGCACGGGAGTCGTGCGCGCTGCGCGCGGGGTCCGCCACCGCCGTGGAACTCACGCGCCGGAACCGGGGGCGCGAGCGTCGTCGCCCCTGGAACGGGGTATTGCGGTGCCAGGGTCGGTGTCGCCGCGCACGGAACCGCGCGCGCCATCCGCGGGAGCGGCGTCGTCGCCCCCGGAACCGGGCGCCGCGGCGTCGACCGCTGCCTTGCCCGGGGCGGGAGAGGCACCCGGGGCGGGGCCGGAGACCGGGATGCCGTCGTCGTCGGCGTGGACCGCGGTGAGGATCTCCACGACCTCGGCCACGCTGTCCGTGACCCGGAACAGTTCGAGGTCCGCGGTGGAGACCTTGCCGTCGGCCACCAGCGTGGTGGTGATCCAGTCCAGCAACGGGCCCCAGTAGTCCGTGCCCACCAGGATCACCGGGAAACGCGTGATCTTGCCCGTCTGCACGAGGGTCAGTGCCTCGAAGAGTTCGTCGAGCGTACCGAAGCCGCCCGGCAGCGCCACGAAGCCCTGGCTGTACTTCACGAACATGGTCTTACGGGCGAAGAAGTAGCGGAAGTTGATGCCCAGGTCCACCCAGTCATTGAGGCGCTGTTCGTGGGGCAGCTCGATGCCGATCCCTACCGAGTGCGCGCCCACGTCCACCGCTCCCCTGTTCGCGGCCTCCATCACACCGGGGCCGCCGCCCGTGACCACGGTGTAGCCGGCCTTGCCGATTTCCCGTCCCAGCTCGCGCGCGAGCTCGTACTCCGGGTGCCCCGGCGCGGTGCGCGCCGACCCGAAGACCGAGACGGCGGGGCCCAGGTTCGCGAGTGCGTCGAAGCCTTCAACGAACTCCGCCTGGATCCGCAGGACACGCCACGGGTCGGTGCGGGTGAAGTCGTCCGGTTCGGCGGGGCGCTGGTCCAGGAAACGCTGGTCGGACGTGCGCCGATGCAGCTGTTTGCGGCGCAGCACCACCGGCCCCTTGTGACGCTCGGGGGGTAGGGAACGTTCGTGCGGTGTCTCAGGGGTGTGCATGCCCACCAGGCTACGTTCTCGTGCTGCACGACGCCGCAGAACTCCCCTGCGGCATGCAACGCGGTGAGTACTCGAGCCAACCTCCCCCGCCTCGGATCGGATACCCGATCACCCCGCGCTCAGGACAACCAGGACGCGAGCGCACGGTGGCAGGCCCGGACGGCGTCATCGAACACGTGCTCGTCGTCGGTGTGGGCGAGCAGGGCGTCCCCGGGGCCGAAGTTCACGGCAGGCACCCCGGCCTCCGAGAAGCGGGCGACGTCGGTCCAGCCGTACTTGGGCATGGGCTCCCGCCCCACGGCGGCCACGAACTGCGCGGCGGAGGGCCGGTCCAGCCCGGGACGGGCCGCCGGCGAGAGGTCCTGCCACTCGAGCTCGTACCCGGTGAAGACCTCGCACATGTGGTCCTGTGCCTGCTCGAGGGACTTGTCCGGGGCGAAGCGGTAGTTGACCTCGACCCACGCGGTGTCCGGGATCACGTTGCCCGCGACTCCCCCGCCGATCCGGATCGCATTGAGCCCTTCACGGTAGTCGAGGCCCTCCACAGTCACGGTGCGCGCCTCGTACGCGCTCAACCGGGCCAGGACGTCCGCCTGCTTGTGGATCGCGTTCTCCCCGATCCACGAGCGCCCGGAGTGGGCGGCCTTGCCGTGGGTCGTGATCCGGAAACGCATGGTGCCGTTGCACCCGCCCTCCACGGTCCCGTTGGTCGGTTCGAGCAGCACCGCGAAGTCCGCCTCGAGCAGTTCGGGGCTGTTGCGCATCACGCGGCCCAGCCCGCTCGCATCGCTCGAGACCTCTTCGTGGTCGTAGAACACGTAGGTGACGTCCCGGTTGGGCTCGGTGAGTTCGTGCGCGAGCACCAGTTGGACGGCCACACCGCCCTTCATGTCGGTGGTGCCGCGGCCGTAGATCACGTCCCCGTCCGCTTCCCGACGCCGCGTGGCCGGGACCCCGCCCAGCGATCCCTCCACGGTGGGCAGGGGCACGGTGTCCAGGTGGCCGGCGAGGATCACGCGTTCGTCTCGGCCGCGGTCCGTGCGGGCGATCACGGTGTCCCCGTCCCGGTGGACACTGAGATGGGGCAGAGCGCGCAGGGCTGTTTCGACGGCGTCGGCCAGGGGGCCCTCGTGATCGGACACGGACTCCACGTCCACGAGCGCGGCGGTCAGATCCGCGGGATCCATGGTGAGGTCGAGGGTCACGGAAGCGTCTGAACTCATGCGTGCCAGCCTACAGTTTGCCCCTGCGCCCCGCAGTGGGCGTCGCGGTCGGCTGCCGCGGGGCCTCATTGACGAGCCGCGCGGGTCGGGTCATCTACCACCGGGTCACGGGGCATCTTTTAGGATGGGCCCATGACTTCAACGAGCGAGAGCACCGAGAATTCCCGTATCGCCTCCGGAGTGGGGCTGGCCACCGTGGTGGACTCCGGCGAGCGAGAGGGGACCGTGCTGGACGTCTTCTACCCTGCGCCGAGCCTGAGCGCCAACCCGGATACGAGCTACGAGGCGGATCTGCGCGTGGCCGCCACCACGGACCCGGATCGCAACGTGCGCTCCGAGATCGTGACCACCGTGATCAACCTGGACGAGGCACCCCAGGACGCCGCGGACGCCTACCTGCGCCTGCACCTGCTGTCCCACCGCTTGGTGCGGCCCAACACCCTCAACCTGGACGGCGTCTTCGGCAAGCTCGCGAACGTGGCGTGGACCAGCCGCGGTCCCGTGCTCGCGGAGGAACTGACCCGCTCCCTGCTGCGCCTGCGCGCCAGCGGGACCGTGACCGTGCTCGGCGTGGACAAGTTCCCGCGCATGGTCGATTACGTGGTGCCCTCCGGTGTGCGCATCGGTGACGCGGACCGCGTGCGCCTCGGTGCCTACCTGGGCGAGGGCACCACCGTGATGCACGAGGGGTTCGTGAACTTCAACGCCGGCACGCTCGGCGAGGCCATGGTTGAGGGCCGGATCTCCGCCGGCGTCGTGGTCCACGACCACACGGACGTGGGCGGCGGCGCATCCATCATGGGCACGCTGTCCGGCGGCGGCAAGCAGCGGATCACGCTGGGCCAGCGCTGCCTGCTGGGCGCCAACGCGGGCGTGGGCATCTCCCTGGGTGACGACTGCGTCGTCGAGGCCGGCCTGTATGTCACCGCCGGTACCCGCGTGAGCCTCATCGAGGGCGGCGCCGAACCCCGCGTGGTCAAGGCGTCCGAGCTCTCCGGCGTGAACAACCTGCTGTTCCGCCGCAACTCCACCAACGGCGCCGTGGAGGCGCTGCCCCGCCAGGGCAGCACGGTGGAGCTCAACGCCGCACTGCACGCCAATTGATCCCCGCCGTCGCGCGTCCACGGATCGCGACGACGACGCCGCTCGGCCGGGTCCCGCAGCTCGCGGGCCCGGCCGCGCGTTTTCGTGAGGTCCACTGGATAGGGTGGGGACCATGAAGATTCTTGTCACCGGGGGAACCGGGTACATCGGCTCGCACACGGTTCTGGCGCTGCTCGAGGCGGGGCACGACGTCGTCGTCCTGGACAACCTGTCCAATTCGACCAAGACGTCGCTCGAGCGGGTGGCGGAACTCGCCGGACGCGACGTCGCGGCGTTCGAAGAGGTGGACCTGCTGGACCGCGAGGGTCTGGACCGCGTGTTCGCGCAGCACCGCCCGGACGCCGTGATCCACTTCGCGGGGCTCAAGGCCGTGGGGGAATCGGCGCAGAAGCCGCTGTGGTACTACACGAACAACGTCAGCGGGACCGTGAACCTGTTGTGGGCCATGGAGGAGAACGGGTGCCGCAGCATCGTGTTCTCGTCCTCGGCCACCGTGTACGGCGCCCCGGAGACCATGCCGCTGACCGAGAAGCTGTCCATGGACGCGCAGAACCCGTACGGCCGTACCAAGGAACACATCGAGGACATGCTCGCGGACCTCGCGGCCTCCGATGACCGCTGGTCCGTGGCCCTGCTGCGCTACTTCAACCCCGTGGGCGCGCACGAGTCCGGGCGGATCGGTGAGGACCCCTCGGGGATCCCCAACAACCTCATGCCGTTCGTCGCGCAGGTGGCCGTGGGCCGCCGCGAGAAGCTCATGGTCTTCGGCGACGACTACCCCACCCCGGACGGCACCGGCGTGCGCGACTACATCCACGTGGTGGACCTCGCGGACGGACACCTACGTGCCCTGGACCGGATCAGCCGGGACCACGGCGTGCACGTGTGGAACCTGGGCACCGGCCGCGGCTACTCCGTGCTGGAGGTCCGCGAGGCATTCCAGAAGGCCTCGGGCCGGGAGATCCCCTACGAGATCGCCCCGCGCCGCCCCGGCGACGCCGCTGTGTCCTACGCCGATCCCTCCTCCGCCCTCGCCGAGCTGGGCTGGTCCGCGGACCGGGACATCGACACCATGTGCCGGGACCACTGGAACTGGCAGAAGAACAACCCGAACGGTTACGACGGCTGAGCCGAGCGGCGGCGGCGTGCCCGCACCGACGAACGAGCCCCGATCACCGAACGGTGATCGGGGCTCGTCGGTTTGACCGGGGAACTCAGTTGGCGGTCGGGTAGTGGCGTTCACCCTCGCCCACGTAGAGCTGGCGGGGGCGGCCGATCTTGGTCTCGGGGTCCTCGATCATCTCGCGCCACTGCGCGATCCAGCCGGGCAGGCGGCCGATCGCGAAGAGCACGGTGAACATCTTCTCGGGGAAGCCCATGGCCTTGTAGATCAATCCCGTGTAGAAGTCCACGTTCGGGTAGAGCTTGCGCTCCACGAAGTAGTCGTCCGCGAGGGCCTTCTCCTCCAGGCCGATGGCCAGGTCCAGCAGCTCGTTGTTGCCGCCCATCTTGGCCAGGACGTCGTGCGCGTAGCCCTTGATGATGCGGGCACGGGGATCGTAGTTCTTGTAGACACGGTGCCCGAACCCCATGAGGCGGACGCCGTCCTCCTTGTTCTTGACCTTCTCCATGAACTCGTCCGCGGAGAGCCCACGGTTCTGGATCTGGTCCAGCATGGCCAGCACGGCCTCATTGGCACCGCCGTGCAGCGGGCCGTAGAGGGCGTTGATGCCCGCGGAGACGGACGCGAACATGTTGGCGTGGGAGGAACCCACCAGGCGCACCGTGGAGGTGGAGCAGTTCTGCTCGTGGTCCGCGTGCAGCATGAACAGGATGTCCAGGGTCTTGGCGACCACCGGGTCCACCTCGTAGTCCTCGGCGGGCACACCGAAGCACATGCGCAGGAAGTTCTCCGCGTAGTTGAGGTTGTTGTGGGGGTACAGCTGCGGCTCGCCCACGGACTTCTTGTACGCGTACGCGGCCAGAGTGGGGACCTTTGCGAGCAGGCGGATGGTGGAGATCTCCACCTGCTCCTTGTTGAACGGGTCCAGGGAGTCCGAGTAGAAGGTGGACAGCGCGGACACGGCCGAGGACAGCACGGGCATGGGGTGCGCGGAGCGGGGGAAGCCGTTGAAGAACATCTTGATGTCCTCGTGCACCATGGTGTGCGTGGTGATGCGGTGCTGGAAGTCCTCGTACTGCTCACGCGTGGGAAGCTCGCCGTAGATCAGCAGGTAGGCGGTCTCCAGGAAGTTGGAGTGCTCCGCGAGCTCCTCGATGGGGTAGCCGCGGTAGCGCAGGATGCCCTGGGCGCCGTCGATGTAGGTCACCGTGGAGCGCGTGTTCGCGGTGTTCACGAACCCGGGGTCGAAGCTGACGTTGCCGGTCTCCTTGAGCAGGGAGCCCACGCCGTAGCCCTTGTTACCCTCGGTCACCTCCAGTACGGGGAGCTCGAGGGACTTGCCCTTCTCGTAGTTCAGCTCCACCTTGTCGGTGGACTTCTTGGCCTCTGCCATGATGTGTCCTTCACGGTTCGCTAGGTGTTCCACGACGGGTTCGCGGTCCGGTTCACCCCCACGCCGTCGTGGCGGTTCGGGTCGGTGCGCACCGGGCGGGAACACGATGTCATTCCCCACCAACCTACCCGTTGGTGTGATCGGGATTCCACTTGCCCACCCGTGTGCGGCGGGCTCAGACGGCGCCTGAGAGCCGTTGCACGGCGGCCGCCATGCGCTCGTCGCTCGCGGTCAGGGACAGCCGCACGTAGCCGTGCCCGGCGTCCCCGTAAAAGGTCCCGGGGCCCACCACGATGCCCAGGCGGGCGAAGCGTTCCACGGTGTCCCACGTGTCCTCACCGGCGGTGGCCCACAGGTACAAGCCGGCCTCGGAATGCTCGATCGTGAGCCCGAAGGCCTCCACGGCGGGCTTGAGTGCCTCGCGCCGCTGCCGGTAGAGGTTCTTCTGCGCCGTCACGTGCGCGGTGTCTCCCAGGGCCACGCGCATGGCTTCCTGCACGGGATAGGGCACGATCATCCCGGCGTGCTTGCGCGAGTTGATGAGCGAGGGCATCAGCGCGGGGTCACCCGTGAGGAACGCGGCGCGGTAGCCCGCGAGGTTCGACTGCTTGGACAGCGAGTACGCGCTGAACAGCAGGGACGTGTCCCCGCCGCTCACGCGCGGGTCCAGGACGGACGGCACGGGTTCGCCACCGCGTGCGGGATCCCACTGACCCCAGCCGAGCTCGGCGTAGCACTCGTCGGAGACCACCACGGCCCCCTGCGAGCGGGCCTGGTCCACGAGCCGCTTGAGACTCTGCGCGTCCCGCACGATGCCCGTGGGATTGCCCGGCGAGTTGACCCACACCATGCGCACGCGCTCGCGCACCGAGGGCTCGAGCTCGTCCAGCGAGTCCGCGGCCACGGCCTCGGCGCCGGCGATCTGCGCCCCGATGTCGTACGTGGGGTAGGCGACCACGGGACGCACTACGACGTCGCCCGGGCCCAGACCCAGCAACAGCGGCAGCCACGCGACGAGTTCCTTGGAACCCACCGTGGGCATCACGGCGTCCGGGTCCAGATCGGGCACACCGCGACGATCGGCGAGCCACGCGGCCACGGCCTCCCGCAGCGCGGGGGTCCCGTGCGTCGTGGGATACCCGGGGGCGTCCGCGGCGGCGGCGAGCGCATCCTGGATCACGAGCGGCGTGGGGTCCACCGGGGTCCCGATGGACAGGTCCACCACACCATCCGGGTGCTCCTGCGCGGTCCGGCGGTACGGCGCGAGGGAGTTCCAGGGGTAGTCGGGCAGGTTCAGACCGAATCCGCGGGCCACGCTCACCGGATCAGTCCTGGTTCTGCGGGGGCAGTTCCGCGATCATGGGGTGGTCCTTGTGGGTGTTGCCGAGCTTGGCGGCCCCACCCGGAGAGCCCAGATCGTCGAAGAACTCCACGTTCGCCTTGTAGTACTCGGCCCATTCCTCGGGGGTGTCGTCCTCGTAGTAGATGGCCTCCACGGGGCACACCGGTTCGCACGCACCGCAGTCCACACACTCGTCCGGGTGGATGTACAGGGATCGCTCGCCCTCGTAGATGCAGTCCACGGGACATTCCTCCACGCAGGCCTTGTCCTTGACATCCACGCACGGCTGCGCAATTACGTAAGTCACGGTTGACGAACCTCTCCTTCTGTTCCCAAGTCCTCGACCATTCTAGCGGCGGGCATTCGAGGCTACCGCGCCCGCGAGCGCACCAGCCAATGCCCCGTAACAATCACGGAGGCCATGACCGCCACGAAGATCACGGCGAACCACAGCAACCCCACGATCCCCACGGGCTCGGCCCACGTGGTGACCACGAGCGCCGAGCCCTCTCGCAGGTACGCGGTGGTCCAGGCGATCACGTACGTCACGAGCCCTGGGACGGCAGCCGCCCACACGCGCCGGGTCGCGGTACCGCACCACACGCTCGCGCACAGCAGCAGCGCCCCGGAGAATACGAGCCCCCACGGGAGCCACCAGCCGTCCAGGTACCAGATGTTGGCGTGCATGGCCGTGGCCACCGCTCCCGCCACGAGTCCCGTGAGCAGTGCCGTCACCAACGACGACGCCGCTCCCGGCCGTTGCTTCTCGGCTCCCCCGGGCGCGTGGTCGCCGGCGGTCTGCACGGCCGGGGCGCTCTCCCACGGGGCGGTGCGGCGCAGTCCGGACGCGCTCATCGTCCGCCCCGGCGCAACAGGCGAAACGTCTCGGTGGCGCTGAGGGTCTGCGGCACGCCGTTGGATAGCTCGTACGTGGTGCCCTGCGGGTCCTCGCCCAGGGTGATCTGTGTGGCGTGCGCCGCCATTGCGGCGCGCTTCACCGCCAGATCACCGTGGATCGCCGCTTGCGGCCGTTCGTCCGAGGGGTTCACGTCGCTCTCGATCCCCCACGTCAGGGGGACATCCCACGCGCCGTGGGCGGTGTCCGGTGCTGACGCAGCGAGGTCCACGGCGCGCAGCGTGACCCCGTGCGTGGCCACGTGGTCCGGGTGACCGTACCCGCCGTCGTCGTCGTAGGTGATCACGGCGTGGGGACGCACCGCACGGATAGCTGCGGCCAGGTGGGCGGCGGCCTCCTGCGGATCCGCCGCCGTGAGCGCTGCGGGTGAGACGTCCTCGGCGGGCTGCGGGCGACCGTCGGGCCCCCAGCTCATCCCGGAATCCACGTACTTGTCCGCGCCGTTGGCGAAACCCTCGGCGGGATCGTGGGCGGGGGGCTCCCCCGCGAAGAACCGGTCCGCGAGCCCCATGGCGGCCGCGGCGGCGTCGAGCTCACCCACGCGGTAGAGCCCCAGCGCGGTGCCGTCGGTGTCCGGGCACCCGGGTTGGCCCACCTCGAGATGACGCAGGGCGGGCGGGATAACCTCACCGCGTTCGCCGCGCGTCATGGTCAGCAACACCGTGGTGGCGCCCAGCGCGCCGTAGTACCCGATGGATACGCCCGTGACGATGGCTTCGTCGTCCGGGTGGGCGTGCACCCACAACACACGAGCCCGGGCGGGGTCCACGCCCCCGGGGAGCAGTGTCTCCACCGCCCCCTCGGTCGCGTGTCCCCCGCCCGGGTATCGAGGATCGGCCACGATCAGGCGCGCGCCCGCTGCCGAGCGACCTTGAGGCGCTCGTTGGCGTCCAGGACCACCTTGCGGATGCGGATGGCCTCCGGGGTGACCTCCACGCACTCGTCCTCGCGCGCGAACTCGAGGGACTCCTCGAGCGTGAGCTTGCGCGGGGGCGTGAGGTTCTCGAAGCTGTCCGCCGTGGACGAGCGCATGTTGGTGAGCTTCTTCTCCTTGGTGATGTTCACGTCCATGTCGTCCGCGCGGGAGTTCTCACCCACGATCATGCCCTCGTAGACCTCGGAGGTGGGCTCCACGAAGAACGAGCCGCGCTCCTGCAGGTTGATCATGGCGTACGGGGTGACCACACCGGCGCGGTCCGCGATCATGGAACCGTTGGTGCGGTACTCGATCTCCCCGGCCCACGGCTCGTAGCCGTCCGCGTAGGAGGACGCGATGCCCGCGCCTCGGGTCTCCGTGAGGAACTTGGTGCGGAAGCCGATCAGACCGCGCGAGGGGACCTTGAACTCCATGCGCACCCACCCGGTGCCGTGGTTGCTCATGCCCTCCATGCGGCCCTTGCGCGCGGCCATGAGCTGGGTGATCGCACCCAGGAACTCGTCCGGAGCATCGATCGTCATGTGCTCGTAGGGCTCGTGCACCTTGCCGTCCACGGTCCTGGTGACCACCTGTGGTTTGCCCGCGGTGATCTCGAAGCCCTCGCGGCGCATCTGCTCCACGAGGATGGCCAGGGCCAGCTCACCGCGGCCCTGCACCTCCCACGCGTCCGGGCGCTGGGTGGGCAGCACGCGCAGCGAGACGTTACCGATGAGCTCCTTGTCCAGGCGGTCCTTGACCTGGCGCGCGGTGACCTTGGCCCCCTTGACGCGTCCGGCCAAGGGCGACGTGTTGATCCCGATGGTCATGGAGATCGCGGGATCGTCCACCGTGATCAGCGGCAGCGGCTCGGGGTTCTCGAGGTCCGTGAGGGTCTCACCGATGGTGATGTCCTCGATCCCGGCCACGGCCACGATCTCACCGGGCCCGGCGCTCTCCGCGGGCACCCGGTCCAGGCCCTTGGTGGCCAGCAGTTCGGAGATGCGCACGCTCTTGAGGGTTCCGTCGTGACGCGCCCACGCCACGGTCTGGCCCTTCTTCAGCGTCCCGTTGAAGATGCGCAGCAGGGCCAGGCGACCCAGGAACGGGGAGGCGTCCAGGTTGGTCACGTGCGCCTGCAGCACGCCGTCCGGGTTGTAGGACGGCGCGGGGATGTGCTCGATGATGGTGCGGAACAGCGGCTCGAGGTCCTCATTGTCCGGCAGTTCGCCGTTGCCGGGCTGGTCGGTGGAGGCACGGCCGGCCTTGCCGGAGGCGTAGACCACGGGCACGTCCAGGACGGCGTCCAGGTCCAGGTCCGGGTGGTCCTCGGCGATGTCCGAGGCCAGGCCCAGCAGCAGGTCCATGGTGTCGGAGACGACCTCGTCGATCCGGGCGTCCGGGCGGTCCACCTTGTTGACGACGACGATCACGGGCAGCTTGGCCTCGAGGGCCTTGCGCAGCACGAACCGGGTCTGGGGCAGCGGGCCCTCGGAGGCGTCCACGAGCAGCACGACGCCGTCCACCATGGACAGACCGCGCTCCACCTCGCCACCGAAGTCGGCGTGACCCGGGGTGTCGATCACGTTGATCGTGATGGTCTCACCGTTGGCCGCGGGGCCGTCGTAGAACACCGTGGTGTTCTTGGCCAGGATGGTGATGCCCTTCTCCCGCTCCAGGTCGCCCGAGTCCATGACTCGTTCCTCGACCTCTCCGTGGCTGGAGAACGCGTTCGTCTGCTGGAGCATGGCATCGACGATGGTGGTCTTGCCGTGGTCAACGTGGGCCACGATGGCCACGTTGCGCAGATCGGCGCGCTGGGTGGTGGTTTCAGACATGCACAGGTCTCTCTTCATGAATGGATGCAGAGGGGAATCGTGGCGATTCTACTCCCCTCCGCCACCACCCTGAGCACACGTGATGCATGTCTCCCGTGTGCTCAGCCGAGCAGTTCGGGGCGCTGCCATTCCTCACCCAGCACGTGTTCGGCCAGGAACGCGAGCACGGTCTCGTACCACGCCCGCGAGTTGGCCGGCTTGAGGATCCAGTGGTTCTCGTCCGGGAAGTACAGGAACCGGTGGCCCTCCACCCGGGTGCGCAGCTGCAGATCGGACCACAGCTCGATGCCCTGGGAGATCGGGACACGGTAGTCCTTGTCCCCGTGGATCACGAGCATGGGGACCTGGATCCGGTCCACGAACCGGTGCGGTGAGTACACGGCGGCCTGGGCCGGGCCCATGGCCTCACGCCACTCGGTGTTGTCCGTGGTGGCACCCATGGAGTCCAAGTTCCACAGGGACGCGTGGGTCACGATGCACCGGAACCGGTCCGCCGTCTGGGTGGCCACCCAGTTGGCCATGTACCCGCCGTAGGAACCGCCCAGCAGGGCTTGGCGCTGGGCATCGATGTCCGCTCGCTGCGTCGTGGCCTCCACGAGCGCCATCACGTCCGTGAACGGCGCCCCGCCCAGCTCCTGCTGGCCGCGGTCGATCATGGCCTGTCCGTAACCCGTGGAGATGGCCGGGTCCGGGAACAGCACGGCATAACCGCGGGCCACGAACGGCCACGGATTCCAACGCCAGCTCCACTGGTTGTTGGACGCCCACGGCCCACCGTGAACGAACACGAGCAACGGGTGTTCGGTTCCTTCCCCCTCGGGCAGCGCGAGCCACGCGCGGATGCTCGTCCCGTCCTCGGCGGTCGTGGTGACCTCCTCGAGGCGGCCGGGGACGGCGTCGTCGGGCACGAGACCGTCGATCCGGGTGGGCTCGGCGCAGAACTCCCGACCGGACCACGTCACCGCCTCGAGGGGGTGGTCGTAGGTGGCCCGCAGACCGTAGAACGCGTCCCCCACGGGGTGGACCGCGCAATAGGTCCACGGCTGCTCGGCACCGCCGGCCAGGACGTCGATCGAGGAGTCCCCGCCCCGCGGGCACGTGACCCTCAGCACGATCCCCCGGCCCTGATAGTCGGACGTGCACACGAAGGAGTCGTCATCGATCCACCGGGATCCCCCCGCCCAGTATTCGTCTGTGGGCACGACTTCCGTGTCCCGACCCGTGCTCAGGTCGTGGATCCACAGCGAGATCTGCAGGTTGACGCCGTCGCGCCACACGACGTCCCGCTCCAGGACGACCCGGCTGCCGTCCGGGGAGACGGGCCCGGGCTCCCACCAGTCCTCCTCGGTGGCGTCCCGGAACAGTTCGGCCTGACCGGCGCCGTCTGCCGTGATCGGCACCCGCCACAGCTGGGACCGTTCCCAGCCCTCCGGCAACCACGCGGTCAACTGTGCGATCAGCCAGGTGCCGTCCGGGGCGACCGAGTAGCGCGTCAACCGCCCGGCGGGCAGATCCACGCGGCGCACGGCCTCCCCCGCGTCCCGGGACTCGGCGAGCGCGGCGGTGTCCACGAACCACAGGGCGGTCTCGGCGGCTGGGAGGTCATGGTCCCAGTACCGGAACGGCGCGCGGTCGTAGAGCATGGGACTCGCCCCGGATTCCTCGCGCAATTCGTGCAGTTCACGGTTGCGGGCGAGCTCGTCCGCCGCACCCTTGGCACTCGGGTGCATGCCCGAGAGGAAGAACAGCATGTCCCCGCCCAGCTTGGGGTCCGAGATGCCCTCGGGCATGTCCAGCACCATGCGGGCGTCGCCGCGTTCGGGGAGCAACCACAACCGGGAGCGCTTCTCGTGGTCCCCGTCCATGGGTCGGTCGGACGTGAAGTAGAGCTCCCCCGACGGCGCCGGGCACACCTCTTGGACTCCGTGATCGCCGGAGGTCAGGGGGACAGGTGCACGATCGCCGTCGGTCGGGCGGGGTACCGACCACGCGTGTTTGACGTAGCGCTTACCGTCTGAGGACAGTTCCTGCCGCAGGGCGATCACCGGGCCGTTCCGGTGTCCGCTCAATCCGGTGAGTCGTGGGGTGGCCACGAGCTGTTCGGAAGTTTCATAACGGGGTGTCATATGAGTCACATTACAGACGTGCCGGTCACGCATAAGCGCGCACGTGTCACCCCAGCCACTAACGTGGCCCTCGGCCACGTGGCGCAGCGGTGGCGGATGGGAGTGGAACGCATGAGTTCGGACAAGGGGACGTTGGCGTGGGCGGTGCGCGTCACGGTTCCCGTGGCCATGGGATACATGCCGCTCGGGATGGCCTTCGGCGCCTATGCGGTCTCGCTGGGGTTCGCTCCCTACCTGGCGCCCCTCACGGCTCTCGTGGTCTTCGCGGGCTCGATCGAGTTCCTGCTCGTGGGATTGGTCTCGGCGGGAGCGGGCCTGCTACAGATCGCCGTGACCACTCTGCTGGTCAACAGCCGACACATCTTCTACGGCTTCTCCTATCCCACCCACCTGCTGCGTTCGCCCTTCGCCAAGTTCTACGGCCCCTATGCCCTGACCGACGAGGCCTATGCGCTGATCAACAGCGGCGTGCGCCCCACCACGCAGCACGAGCTCATGCTGATCCAGGGCATCTCCCAGTTCTACTGGGTCTTCGGTGCCGCGGTCGGAGCCGTGGCCGGCGGACTCATCCCGGAATCGTTCGACGGTTTCGACTTCGCACTGACCGGGTTGTTCACCCTGTTGTTCGTGAGCGCCCTGAGCGCGGCCTCGCAGCGCGTGATGATCGTGCTCGCTGCCCTGGCCTCCATTGCGGTGGGGCTGCTGCTGCCCCGCGACCTGTTCCTGCTCGGTGCCATGTTGTGCTACGCGGTGCTATGCGTCGTGCTCGTCAAACGCCCACGGCACGGTCGTTCGTCCCAGACCGCGGAAGGCGGCGCCTGAGATGCTCGCAGCCATCGTCGTGTGCGCCGCCGTGACCTATTCGTTGCGCCTGTTCCCCGTGTTGTTGGCCCATCGGTTCCGCGATCGCGAGGACCTGCGGGAGATCTCCGCCCTGCTCCCCGCGGGACTCATGTTGATCCTGGTCGCCTATACATTGCTGGAGGCCGATTCCGGGGTGCAGCTGAGCCGATTGATTCTCGCGGCGGTGATTTCCGTGATCGTGAACGCAGTGAGCAAGAATTTCCTGATGGCATTCATCGCGGGATTCTCGGCATATTCATTGTCGGGATTATTTCTGTAAATTTTCGAGGTAATTCGAGCGGCCCCGGAAACCCTGAGCCCCGCCGCGCAGTGAGTGAGCACACACGCCCCGCGCGTATCTGCGATGAGCCGACGACGGGGTCGCAAGCTCACTCGAACCATTAGATCAAATATTGTTTCCCTATTCTGGTGAGTGCACCCTCAGCAAACTCAGGCATACCTAACCCCAATTAGGTAACGACCTTTTACCATAAGGGTCAACTTACTGGCGCGCCCCGAAAAACACCCGTAGTGTCCATATCAGTTCATCCGACGATCAGAGCACCACCCGAATCACAGGAGAAGATCATGGCCACTCTCACCGCTGTTTCCGCTTGCACCGCCACCGGCTGCGCCTTCAACGACAACGGCTGCACCGCCCCCGCCATCACGGTGGGCGGCCAGGGCTCCGAGGCCTCGTGCACCACGTTCATCTCGCTCGACGCCCGCGGTGGCCTGCCCACCGCCAACGGCCAGGTGGGCGCGTGCCAGCGCCTCGAGTGCGTGCACAACAAGGACCTATTGTGCACCGCCTCGTCGATCGAGGTCACTGCGGACGCCAACTGCGCGAGCTACGAAGCCCGCTGATCGCGGAGCTCATCGAGTAACAACTGCAGACATGAGAGGACCGCG